>JAJZHJ010000182.1 GCA_021804525.1 Bacteroidota bacterium
GAGAGAATGCAAGAGTAGCAGAAGAAGAGAAAGATCTTGTTTTTTTATTTCAGGGAGATTCCATTACGGAAGGTGGCAGATGGATAAATAGTTCAGACCAGAACCACATCATGGGACAGGACTATGCCTTTATTATATCGAGTCATTTAGGTGTTGATTTTCCCAAGTCAGGATTTTCTTTTTACAATCGTGGAATCAGCGGGAATACGGTATTTGATCTGCAAAAGCGATGGAAAACAGATTCGTTGGACATTAAACCGGATATTCTCAGCGTTTTGATTGGCATAAACGACACATTCGCCGTTATAACGAATCCGACTCAAGCCGAAACTATGGAACAATTCGAGGCTGCATACCGTGATATTTTGACTCAAAGCAAACAAAGCAATCCCCGTACACTTTTCGTGTTAGGCATTCCATTTGTGTATCCGGTTGGGCCAAGAAAAGTAAAATGGGAGTTATGGCGGGATGAAACGGCAAAACGGGCAGCCGTTGTGCGAAAATTAGCTGCTGAATTCAATGCCATTGTCGTAGATTATCCGGCCATGTTTGCCAAAGTAATGAAAACCACTCCGGTTGATTATTGGATATGGGATGGTATTCATCCAACTATTTTCGGCCATGAACTGATGGCGCGCGAGTGGGTGAAACAAGTTGGTGAAAAGTTGAGATTTCTAAAGAGAATCTACGTTTGACTTCAGAATCTGATTCTTTATGCTTCACTGTCATCGTCATCTGCACCATCGGTAAGCATCAGTTTAGTTTCGGCATCGGTGAGTGATTCCACGCTTCGTAGTTTTCGTTGAATGGCTTTTGTGCGTTTGCCCATTACATCGTCCAATTGATCAAGTCCGGTTTGGATGTTCTTTTGTGCTTTTTGCATCAAGCCACCAAAGTTTTCAAACTCTTTTTTCACAGCACCGAGTATCTTCCATACTTCGCTACTTCGTTGTTGGATGGCTAATGTGCGAAAGCCCATTTGCAGGCTGTTAAGAATAGCTGCCAACGTGGTTGGTCCTGTTACAATGACTTTGTACGTTCGTTGCAATTCTTCCAGCAGACTGGCTTTGCGTACCACTTCGGCGTAAATACCTTCAAAAGGCAAAAACATGATACCAAAATCGGTTGTATTCGGTGGATCAAGGTATTTGTCGCTAATGTCTTTGGCCATTTTTTTGATAGTGTTTTCTAATGTTTTTTGTGCAGCCTCTATTTGCACCAAATCACCAATGTCATAAGCGGTCTGCAATTGTTCATACACATCTTTGGGGAATTTGGCATCGACAGGCAACCATACTTGTTTGTTGTTGTCGTCGCGCCCGGGTAGTTTAATGGCAAACTCTACTAAATCGCTGCTGTCAGCTTTGGTTTTGACATTGGCTTCGTATTGATCGGGCGCTAAGATTTGCTCTAAAAGCATGGCTAATTGCACTTCGCCAATACCGCCCCGCATCTTTACATTGCTCAATACTTTCTTTAAGCCACCAACGTCTTGTGCCAGAGTTTGCATTTCGCCTAATCCTTTTTGAACCTCGATTAATTGTTTGCCGACAGTCTCAAAGCTTTGACCTAAACGGTCGCTTAGTGTCTTTTCCAATTTTTCTTCAACAGTGACGCGGATGAATTCTAATTTTGTTTCGGTGCTTTTCACCAATTCGGTTTGTTTGATTTCCATCTGCTCAAATTTCTCTTTTTGCAATACATTGAAAGAGTTGATGTTTTTATCTAACGTCTCCTGAAAGCGGGTAAACACGTTTTCCAATGTATTACGCATCACACTATTGTCTTCTTTAGCCTGATTTTGAAGTGCTGAAATTTTTTCTTCTACCTTGTTTGTGATTTTTTCTAATTGATCGACGGTTTTGGCTGTAAGCTCTTGCTGTTCTTTTTTCAGTTCATCAATTTTAGCACGTTGTTCTGTGGCAAATTCTTTCAGGTTGATTGCCATTGTATCGCGGTTCGATTGGTTGTTTTCATCAATTTTGATTGTCAACGCTTCGATTTGTTTTGAAAGCGTCTCATTGATTTCTTTCAACGCATCATGGGTTTGTTCTGTGATGAGTTTTAAGGTTTGTGCAAGTTCCGTTCTGAAATCTTTCAAGGTTTCATTTAGCTCGGAGCGGTTGTCTTTGGCTATGGAAGCATTCTCTTCTCGATTTGTTTTGAACTCTTCTTTCAGGTTCGATTCGATGCGCATCAGATTATTCTGCAACTCGATGATTTTGCTGGTAAGATCTGTACTCGCGTTTGGACGATGAGTCACTTGTAATATAAGTATCACGACCGCAATTACAAGAAGAACAATCAGTAATAAAGTAGTTGCCATATCAAACAATTATTTGAAGAATGAAGAAATACAGTGTTTTTTACCCGTTTACAGTAATAAGTCCGTTCATGGCGGCATACATGGTGAATCCGGCAACAGTCTTGATGCCTAATTTTGCAGCAATATTTTTTCGATGGGAAATAACAGTGTGAAGACTAATATTTAACGAGTCAGCTATCTCCTTGTTGAGTAATCCTTGTGCAACTAAAGTCAACACTTCCAGTTCTCGCGACGTAAGACCATCGCTGTTTTCGTGATGAAACGTATTTGACAATAATTCGTCAATTTGAGCCTTCAGCGAATCCTCATTTGTCGTTATATTTAAAAATGGAAGCATAACAGATTGCGAATCGTTCCATAATGTCGTACCAAAAATGATCACTTTGTTTTTGCGCAAAAGAAAATAATCGTAGAACAACACGAAAAGATCAGCCGAAACAAAAAACAGATCGCATCGGCTATTTTCTGTGTCATTGATGGTTTGAGGCGTTGCGTGCACAACAACTTTCTCGGGATGGTATTCATCACACAAAAAAGATTGCAACCCTCTTCCTTCAAGAGGGTGAGTCGAAAGAACAATGATATGCTTATTTTTGAGCATTGTGTTGTTTGGTCATGGCTTTCACTGCCGGCGTCAAAAGAGCTTGACACACGTTGTTGTATTGACGTATGTCATTTTCGAGTGTATAAAGTGCAAAGAAAACAGCATAACAAAGGTTTTCGTCGGCTTCGCCGGTAAGATATTTCATCAATAAACTCCGCAAATCGAAAATCTTTTCATCTAAGGATTCTTGTTGTTCTCGAAGGCTTGGTTCTTGATTTGTCGCATGGATAACAGGAGATACCACACTGGATGCCAAAGCTAAAACAGATGGGAATCGCTCGTCATTGTCTTGTTCAATGCGTTGTTGCAATTCAGTTTTAATCTCGGTAAAGAAATTGTCTATTAATCCAAGCGCTTTGTTTTTTGCAAAACTATAGTGCATTAAAGCTTGCAAGTGACGCTCTACATTGGGCAATTGCGATTCATGAATCAGTGCATTGGTTTGTTTCAGGTATGAAACCGTCGCCACCAACTGGTTTGCCGAAAGAGTCAAGTCGGGTGTGTAGGTCGGATGCACATACAAGTTGAGAATCGAAACCATCAAATCGGCATCCAAATTATTTTCCTGACATATTTTCAAAATGGTTTTTTCTCCAAATCCAAGATGGATGCCAAAGCGGCGAATGACCGGCATCAACACGTAATGTTGCAGGATCACCTCGCTCAATTTCATGTCTGTTGTGATAAGTGCCATGTTATTGCTATAAAAAAGTGAACACAAAGATAAGAAATAATGTATAGATGATTGTTTGAAAAACTACTTTGTTGCCGATATATAGCAATCGTTCTTTACCTCATTCAAAAAGAAGGATGATTTTAAAATACAACATGTATAGAAAGTATCACCTTTGGATAAAATTCATTCATGCTTTTCATACACTTTGTGTTACTTTTGTCATCACACAACAGACGATCCCTTGTTCTTAGTATATATAGCAGTATATTGAATCTCTATTTGTTATGAATTTATTTTAATCATGAAAACCATGAAGTTTCTTTACAAAAAAATGACGATTTCTCTATTGTTTTTCATTTTTGCTGCAAATGTCATTGCACAAAATGGGGTGGTAAAACAAACAAAACTGATTGATTTTCAATTACAATCGTCGGCGTTAATTACTGCGAACGGGCAAATGCTTTCTACAGCTTCGTACCAATCACCTGTTTATTGGTTTCCGGTAAAAGTGCCATGTACGGTACTTACCGGACTTGTGGCCAATCATATTTATCCCGATCCTTATTCAGGTTTAAATAATATGCTGATTCCCGATGCTTCGGATAGTTTCAACAAAGAATATAACTTGGAGCAGTATAGCTTTTTGCCGAATGACCCGAATCCATGGAAAAAACCTTATTGGTATCGTACCACGTTTACAGTACCGTCGAGCGATAAAGGAAGACATTTTCAATTAATATTCAAAGGAATCAACTATCGCGCTGCGGTGTGGGTTAATGGGCATCAAATTGCCGATTCGACTCAAATGGCGGGTATGTTTGCCGAATATAGTTTAGACGTAAGTAAAGTTATCATTGCCGGGAGGAAAAATGCA
>JAJZHJ010000183.1 GCA_021804525.1 Bacteroidota bacterium
TGTCTGATCGAGATTGGTGCGTGTAATAAAGCTTAAATGGGCTATCCGCTGTAACAATTCCAATTTATCCAATTTGGATTGTTGATACTCCAATTGTTGCTTCATCAACCGGTTGATTACCTTCTTTTCACGATTCCGGTAGTAAAAGAAGAAAACCGTACCTAACGCAATAATCAGGAACGCAAACAAAAGCCAGATATAAATATGCTGTTGTCTGATCGTTAAACTTTTATTAATGCCGGCAATTCGTTCATAGTTATATCGTTTTTCTATCCCTGCCAAACTGGTAGTCAACGATTTTTGATACATCGAATCATTTACATTCACATAGCAATCTGCAAAATGATTCACACCATTCATTTGCTTTTCTTTTAATGACAGTAAAAGTAATTGATGATAAGATGAACTTCGCAATTTTAAATCAGAGTTATTTGAAAGTGATTTTTCAAAATAAAGATTTGCCAATGGATAATTTCTCATTGCCATATAGACCATTCCAATATTGAGGTACTTTCCTGCATTGAAAGGGTCAGACGATGTTTGAATGGATTTTTGTAAATAGGAAAGAGCCTGGTCATAATGGCTCATCGTGTAAAACTGATACCCAATAAGACGTTGGACAGAAGAAAGTATCACTGTATCTCGAACGCTTCGTGCCGATTGCTCCGCCAATTGATAATAAAACAAAGCACTATCGTTTTGGTTCTTACTCGTAAAACATTTTCCAATATTCATCAATGCCACTGCCAAATTGCGTTTATCACTAACCAATTGAAACGAAGCGTAAGCACGTTTATTGGTATTTAAAGCGCTGTCTAATTGATCTTGATCAGCGTATATCTGTGCTTTATCGCTTAAAATCATACCTAGCAGCCTATGGTTGCTTCCTTTTTGTGCATTTTCTTCGGCATGCAACAGATTATTTGTTGCTTCTTTAGCATTGCCATCTTGCCGGTTTATGCGGGATAGGTAAAGATAGGATTGAGCTAATTTTTCAGGAGCATTGGCCGAAGTGTAATAAGATACTGCCACTCGGATCAATGAATCGGAGGAAGCAGGCAACCGCAATTTATCCATTGCCTTGGTGAAGTCCAGCGCATATTGGGCATAGTCTCCCCGCGCTAACGATGTCGGAGTATGAATGGATTTCAAGAGATGAAAAGCGCTATCAGGATGAGCATCCAGTATGCGTTCGGCAATGGATAACTTTTGAGCATCCTTTTTGGATGTGTGGTAACATCCTGCCAACAATACAACTGACATCATCATCACAAATAAACGAAAGTCAACCCATCTGGAGAAAGGGTTCTCCACGAATCGTCGCTTTTGCCTGTCATTCTTCATCAAATCACTTATAAATTTCATTGCATCAACACGTTTGACATTATACTTATCAATCACACATCATCACCTTTACTCATCATTCCACGTATAAAAGTCCACCTTGAAGAAACAGTTTTGCTACAAAGACACTAACCCTCGGAAGTATCGCTGACTTGAACATGCATGTAATCCTTAGGTTAACATCTTGATTCTTCTGTTTAGAGTACAGAGGTACTCCTTTAGTATATCCATCTTTTCAAACATCTTGGTCGCAAAGTGGGAAAATGGTACCTTTGTCAACTATAAACCTATCAGATGAAGCGAAACCCGGGTATCGGGATGAGTTCCATCTGGACTTAGTATTCAAAGATCACTTACGGATGAAAACAAATCTTGTCGTTGCACCTGCTTATTCTTACCTTCAATATTTTCTGATCAATATTCCTGCAACCTTTGACCAGGAAGGGAAAACCATTTATAAAGCACGCAATGAAATAAAAGTCATGGACATCGATGGGATAACTATTGTCGTCAAAAAATATAAACGCCCGCATATCATCAATCAAATTGCCTATGGTTATTTTAGAAAAAGTAAAGCTCAAAGGGCATTTCTCTATGCACAAAAACTATTGTCACTCGCAATCACTACTCCGGCTCCTCTCGCTTTCATCGAAGAAAAACGTTATGGGTTGTTGAAAGAGAGTTATTTTATTTCTCAATTTTGTCACTATCCACACCTGATGCGTGAGTTGTGGGATTATAAAGCATCGGATAAATCTGCTTTAATTCGTGCATTTGCTGCATTTACGGCTTCCATCCACAACCAGCAGGTTTATCCTATTGACTATTCTCCCGGTAACATCCTGTTTGAAAAATCACAAAAAGAGTATCATTTCGCATTGATCGACATCAATCGGATGCAATTCAAACAGGTTACGCCTCGCATGGCGGCTTACGGATTTCGTCGACTTCGTGTTGATGAAGATACATTGGCAGAAATTGCCACAGCGTATGCTCAAATTCAACATATTGAAGTGAAAAGTTTTATTGAAAAAACACAGGGTTTTCATCAAAAATTTTGGCGAAAACCCCATTAAATCATGGTTGAGGAATAAACTTTTTTGTCTCAACTTCCTTTTTCACGACGGGTGATGTGTTGCCCGCATCAATAGATTTTTGCCACCAGGTAACAGCTTCGTCAATTTCCCCCGACATGTAGAGAATATCACCATAATGTGCCAAGACATCGGCGTTTTTATCACCGCCGTTTTCAATGGCTTGTTTCTCGTAAATTTTTGCTAATGCGTAATTTCCTTCCACAAAAAATATCCACGCATAAGTATCTAAAAAGGTACCATTATTAGGTTCTGCTTTGATAGTTTGAGCACTCATGTTTTCTGCTTTTTGCAAATCACGTTTTTCAAGTGAGAGGTAATAGGCGTAATTATTGAGTGTTCCCACATTATTGGGTTGGTATTTCAATGCCTGGTCATAAGCCCAAAAGGTAGAGTCTTTTTCCCCTAAACGGTAATAAGTATCGCCCATTTGAGAATAGACTTGAGCACGAAGATTAAGATTTTCGTCTGGAATAAGCGGTAATGTTTTATGACACAGCGTGATTACTTGCCGAAAATGATTTAATTGAAACAATGCAACCGATTTGAAGAAATAGAGATCAGGATCTTTTGGAAAATAAGTCAATGCTTTCGTACACAGCGAATCAGCTTTTGAGAATTTTTCCTGTTGTAACTGCATTTCTAACAAGCGCATCCAAGTGACTTTATTTTGAGGATTCAGATCAAGCATCGTGTGCAACTCGACTTCAGCTTCTTTTGTTTTTTGTTGCATCATGAGAAACATGTACTGATAGTTATGGAGAGACTCTTCATCAGGATACATGGCCAGTAACTCAGGTAAAAAATCATGCACTTTCTGAACATCTGCAGGATTGGCAACCAAATCTTTCAGTACGTCCAATTTTGTATCAAGTTCCACATTTTTGTTTTGCATCATCTGACCAAGCACACGCATCATGGATGCTGTATCGCCCACAGTTTTATAATACTTGGACAGGGAGTATAGTGCATCTCCCTGATTCGGATCAATTGACAACACATTTTGATAAGCAGCCAAAGCGTCTTTTTTCATGCCCTGTTGTAAATAAATATCACCTCGCAATACCTGAAATTTCAACTCGTGAGGATATGCTTCAACGAGCCTGTCCACTTCTTCTATTCCTTTTTTATTCTGGTGCATCATAAAATAGAGACGAGCCTTTTCGACCGTAATGTCCTGACTCATTCCCTGAATCTTTTCCAACTGATTCAGTTCACCAATGGCTAACGTGAGTTTGCCGGTTTGTGTATAAATGGAGATAAGCATCATCACCGCATCATCATTCTGAGGATCCACCTTCAATATGGCTTGATACGTGGCGATAGCTTGATCAATTTTCTGAACAGCAAGATATTGCTCAGCTAAAGCTACTTTGTACCAATTGTTTTGAGGGTCATCCTGACACGCCTGTTCTAATGAAGCGATGGCTTCATTGCTCTTTTTGGCTTGCATATAACATTTTGCAAGTTCAAATTTTACCTCTGCATTCGACGGTTCCATGTGCTGACAGGTTTGCAACAAATCAAAAGCAGCATCCCAGTGATTAGCTAACCGCTGACGGAGGGCTTCATCAAAATAGTAGTCAAACTGCACTTGTTGTGGCGTTGTCAACTCCACATTAACACTAGATTTTTTCTTTGCCGCTATCGGAAAAACAATTAGCATCGCCAATACAACAAGTAAACTGTAACGAAATGGGTTCATATAATTCATTCTATTTAAAAATTCATGGATTCTCTAAAGTGTACCAAGCTTTATCGTTCAAATAGGCACTTAGATTGACTACAAATGTACACATTTCGCACGAAAAAGCGACCAAAAAATCATTGAAAGACGCCTATTTTGAAAAACTCCCAAAACGAACACAAGCCATTCCTGCAAACACAGAAACAGCTTGTGAACTAAATTATATGCTCTTTTATGCAACTTATTGGTAAAGTTCAGTACGGAATCAAACAGATGTAACTTCCATCACTGCACATCTTCCAGTAACTTCTCCATTATTCTCTTTAAAATTCTATATTCCTGTTACAGAATTATC
>JAJZHJ010000184.1 GCA_021804525.1 Bacteroidota bacterium
AAAATGCCGATTATCTTATCTAAAAAGATTGACAATCCACAACAACGCACACAATCAGCATATTTAGAGGCTTTTGGCCGTACTATTAGTGGCATTGCGCCATGGTTAAACGGAGAAGGCGGATCGGAACAAGAAATAGCATTGCGTAACCAATATCGAATATGGACATTAAAAGCCATTGCAAATGCTGTAAATCCAAAAGCAAAAGATTATTTATTATGGACTGGAGGACAACCCCTTGTAGATGCGTCTTTTTTTGCATTGGCATTAATTCGAGCACCATGGTTATGGGAACACTTGGACGATCAGGTAAAAATTCAAGTAGTTGATGCCCTCAAGTTAACCCGATCAACAGTGCCTGTTTATACCAATTGGCTGCTTTTCAGCGGGATGATTGAGGCATTTTTTTGTAAATATGGATTGCCATACGACCCTGTACGCATTGATTATGGTGTAAGAGAATTTTCAGAACATTGGTACACGGGAGATGGTATGTTTTCTGACGGAATGCAATTTGATTTCAACTACTATAATAGCTATGTAATACAACCATATTTATCTACTATTGTGCATATTATAGATGCAAAGACAGAGAGATACAAATGGTTTGAGTCGAAATTAGAAGCTATCAATCAACGTTATGCTGAGATTCAGGAAAGAATGATTAATGCAGATGGATCATTCCCTGTAATAGGAAGATCAATCGTTTACAGAGGCGGTGCTTTTCAACATTTAGCAAATATGGCTTTACAGGATGACCTGCCGGTATCATTGAAACCCGGTCAGGTGAGAGCTGCATTAACAGCTGTCATCAAAAAAACATTGGAGGCTCCATCAACATTTACCGCCGACGGATGGTTAAATATTGGATTATGTGGGAGCCAACCTGATTTAGCTGAATTTTACATCACAACAGGAAGCTCTTATCTATGCACTGCTATATTCTTGCCATTGGGCCTACCGGCAACAGATCATTTCTGGATGGATCCACCAGCACCATGGACGGCTGTCAAAGTTTGGTCTGGACAAGACGTCAAGGCAGATCACGCTTTAGAATTTCATTATATCAATTAAACGGCATCAATATCCTTAAGTTAGTTATTTAAATATTTGTCAAAAGGATTAGTAATACTAAGAAAGCTAATTGACCAAATAAATCAAACCATCATCTTTAATCAATCCATAATGAAAAAGTTTTTTTATGTTTTCACGGGAATATTCTTGGTCATGCCCTTATTTTTAAAAGGCATAAATGAAAACAAAGTCCAGAAATCATATTATGAATTTAATGCCCGCGCCCAAAAGATTGTAGCCCAGATGACATTAGATGAGAAGATATCCCAGCTCCACGGGATACAGAACGACACCGCCTTCCGTATTGTTCCCGGTATTCCCCGACTGGGCATCCCTCCATTGACCGTCTGCAACGGGCCTGCAGGATTGGGACCTGCAGGATACGGCCATCAGGGAAAGGCAACGGCACTGTCCTCCCCCATCTCCCTTGCCGCCACATGGGATATGCAAGCCGCATACGATTATGGAAAAGTGGCTGGCGAAGAATCCCTGCTATTAGGCAACATCTTCCTGGAATCGCCGGATGTCAACATAGCACGCACTCCCCATGGCGGAAGAACCTTCGAAAGCTTTGGAGAAGACCCATTCCTGACAAGCAGGATGGGAGTCGGTGAAATCAAAGGAATTCAAAGTTGCGGCATCATTGCCAATGTAAAACATTATGTGGCCAACAACCAGGAATCCGACCGGTTCAAAATTAACGAAATCATTGATGAGCGCACATTGCGGGAAATCTATCTGCCGGCTTTCAGGGCTGCTGTCAAAGATGGACACGTAGGTTCCGTCATGGCTGCATACAACAAGGTCAATGGTATTTTTTGCAGTGAAAATAAGTTCCTGTTAACTGACATCCTGCGGAAAGAGTGGAAATTCAATGGGTTTATCACCTCCGACTTCGGAGCTGTGCATAGCACTATCCCTGCGGCCAGAGGAGGATTGGATGTGGAGATGCCCACAGGTATCTATTTCGGAAATGCCTTGAAACAAGCGGTTCAGTCAGGTGAACTCCCCATATCGCTACTAAACGAAAAACTAATCCGCAGGTATAGCACCATGATGCGCTTCGGCGTATGGAAGACTCCCCAACAAGGCACCATCCCCGTGATGAAGGATGCAGCCATTGCCGCAAAGATTGGAGAAGAAGGGGTTGTGCTGCTGAAGAATCAGCATAATTTACTCCCGTTGAATGTGCACGCCACACACTCTATTGCATTGATCGGACCTTTTGCCGGAGAAGCCATGACCGGAGGCGGTGGAAGTTCCCATGTGGAGCCTATTTTAACCGTTTCTCCCATGGAAGGCATACAAAAACTGGCAGGAGCCAATGTTTCCATTCAGGTCAACGACGGAACGGATATAGACAAGGCTGTAGCAATAGCCAAAAAGGCGGATGTCACCATCCTTATGCTGGGCGACAGACAGACAGAAGGACGCGATCACCCCATCACCCTCAGCGGCAATCAGAATGAACTAGCAGAGGCTATCCTGAATGCAGATCCTCAGGCCATTGTGGTATTAAAAACAGGTGGTCCTGTTCTTATGCCCTGGATTGCGAAGGCATCAGCGCTTCTTGAAGCATGGTATCCTGGAGAGGAAGACGGCAATGTTGTAGCGTCTGTATTGTTTGGTGTGGTAAATCCTTCGGGAAAACTTCCTATTACTTTCCCACAGAAGGATTCTGATCTGCCCACACAAACCGTGGAGCAATATCCGGGAGTAAATGGCACAGTGCATTATTCGGAAGGTATTTTTGTAGGATACCGCTGGTACGACGCCAAACAGATTAAACCCTTGTTCCCCTTCGGTTATGGTTTATCTTACACAACCTTTACTTATAAAGATCTCACCATTTCCAAACCTGAGCATAATAGCGTTACCGTAGGATTCACCGTAACCAATACCGGAAAACGGACAGGGGCCGAAGTAGCACAGCTTTATCTCGGAATGCCCTCCACACCGGCTATTCCACAACCACCTTTGCAATTAAAAGGGTTTAAGCGGGTAAATCTGTCGCCGGGACAATCGGTTCATGTCAGCATTACGCTGAATGCACATGATTTGTCGTACTGGGACACTACTTCCCATTCATGGAAAATCATGCCGGGAGCATACAACGTGTCAGCTGCCGCTTCATCAAGCGATATCCGGCTAAAAGGAGATTTCAGAATTCAGTAGTGCTGCATATTATCATCAAAACCGATTATTGACACAACTCTTTTATCACTTTGATTATGTTCAGGAAATATTTCTTCGGGTTACTACTCATATTATCTATTCCGGGGAGCCAAACTAAGGCCGAGTCATTGCTATCCCTCATTGACCATAATCTGAATTTTGCCGTAAAGCAAGATTCACTTATGGCAATCACAATGCTCCATTATCCGGGACGATTGCCACAAACCACCGACAAACAGGGGAACCTGGTGACTTGTTCCCCTACCTGGTGGGTTAGCGGATTCTTCCCGGGATCGCTCTGGTATTTATATGAATATTCAAAAGACAAGCAACTGGAGTCGTATGCCCAAACCTTTACCCAACGGGTAGCCAGTCAACAATACAACACAGATACCCATGATGTCGGGTTTATGATTAATTGTAGCTTCGGCAACGGATACCGCATCACGGGCAATCCTGCCTATAAGCAGGTAGTGGAAAACGCTGCCCGTTCTTTAAGTACCCGCTTCAATCCAGTTGTTGGGTGCATCCGTTCCTGGAACGGGACAAAATGGGAATATCCGGTGATTATTGACAACATGATGAATCTTGAATTACTCTTTAACGCATCCCGTCTCTCAGGAAACAAACACTATGAGCAGATCGCGGTTTCCCATGCCAACAAGACACTGGAGAATCAGTTCAGACCCAATGGGAGCTGTTTTCACCTTGTTTCGTATGACACCATCACCGGCAGGGCTATTGCACACAAAACGGTTCAGGGTTATTCTGATTCATCCTCATGGGCGCGTGGACAGGGATGGGCGTTGTATGCCTATACCATGTGTTACCGCGAAACAGGGAATCCCCTCTATTTGCATCAGGCAGAAAAGGTGGCCTCGTTCCTGTTAAACAATCCCCATCTGCCCAAGGATAAAATCCCGTACTGGGATTTTGACGACCCAGCAATTCCCCATACCTATCGTGATGCTTCAGCAGGGGCGGTCATCTGCTCCGCGCTGATCGAATTAAGCCAATATGTCCCTAAAAAAAAGGCGAAGGAATATTTGCATGTAGCAGCCATCCAGATCAGGACACTCTCCTCTCCTGCCTTCCGTGCAATGCTGGGCGGGAACGGAGATTTCATTCTCATGCACAGCGTGGGTAACCTGCCGGGACATACAGAGATAGATGTCCCGTTAACCTATGCCGATTATTATTACATCGAAGCATTGATGCGCTACCGAAA
>JAJZHJ010000185.1 GCA_021804525.1 Bacteroidota bacterium
CATTGAAATTGAGAATTCTCAAATCGATGAATGACAATCACCTTTAACGTGGCGATGCAGTTTGACAAACTTCCGCTTTTCGACTGGTGCTTTGTCAATTTGCCAATTACTCCAACATGTTTTGGCTAACCTGCTCTCTTTCGTGATTAACTATTGTTGCACTCTTCTTGTAGAACTCTCTAACATTTGTTGTAGGTGAAAAGGCTTTTACGAATACCATTCAGTCTATTATGTGCTGCAAGGATAATTGTTTGTCTAAGATCGATCATGATAACCTGTTGGAGCATGTCGCTGAAATACAGAAGATGACGAATTCCATGAATCAAAGCGAGAAAACAGGATACTTTCGGTATGTCTTAAACAAAGTATGCTTTTCTTTTTTAATTATTAGCTCTTTTAGCGCTGCAGTTGAAAGCTGTTTTAGCCATCTCTCACCAAAAGGATATGCTATGATGAAATACAAGATTGGGAAAAATACTAAAGTTGAAGTTTGTCGCCAAGCGTTTCGTTATACCTATAACATGCGTCGCGATCGCTTACGTATCATCGCAAAGGATTATAAGGAGGGAAGGAAGGGGAATTCTCAACGTCAAGTTACCACGACACCCCCGTTCGATTTAACGATAAACAAGAATCAAGAATTGCACCACAATATGTGTTTGGTTTTCGGTTTGGATCCGACAAAAGAGCAAGAATCGGCAATGCTGATTCCAAATTCCCAAGTTGTTTTTGTATGTTGGGCGTGGATGAATAGATACTTCAGTACCGTTGGAGATTTTGAACCTAACTCCGATAATGAAATTCACCTGGAGCCAACAACAGTACAAGAAATCTGGAAGATTTATGATAAAGACATTTCTCCTGATGGGAAAGTAAAGACCTTGAACGTCAATCAATTTGGTCAACTTTGGAATAAGTGTTTCAGGTAAAAATGTGATTTTACTTATCAGAATTCTTCTCAACGAACTATACTTTAGACATGTCAAGATCAGATGTTTCAAAAATGTCCAAGGGAAATGTGAGTCTTGTGCTGTTC
Organism: Bacteroidota bacterium; assembly: GCA_021804525.1. Taxonomy (GTDB): domain Bacteria; phylum Bacteroidota; class Bacteroidia; order Bacteroidales; family Paludibacteraceae; genus Microbacter. The sequence continues at coordinate 1,037 of JAJZHJ010000185.1, forward strand.
TCAGTCTTTTGAGAGAGCAAAATACAGACGCAGTCAAGAGCAGATTTTTTACTTGGTTATTTGCGCTGCATCGTGGCTCTTATATGCAGGAAAGAATGGCCTACCAACAAAGGTAATGCGATTTGGTTTCTGACCACTTTAATTTAAAATTGTGTCAGAATTGAAAACGCAAGAGTGTCGCCACACAACTATCTTTCTTTAGTTACAGATGGTATGGCGCAAAGTCATTGTGTTCTTCCTTGGCAAAAGAATTTGGCAAAAGCTGTAACCCCTATTTCGCAGCATATCCAAGGTGTTATTATGCATGGAAGAAAGAATATTTTCTATCGAACGTTTCACAATCTCACGAATAGCGCCAATCTCCAAATTCACACGTTTCTGCTTTCATTGGAAAGAATTCGCGCCGAAGATGGGGTGCTTCCAGATACATTGTACTATCAGATTGATGGAGGCTCTGAAAACACTGCGAAAGCCGTTCTCTTTCTTTGTGAGCTAATTGTTGCAAGACGGCTTGTGAAACAGTTGGTCCTTTCTCGCCTCATGGTTGGTCATACTCACAGTGATATTGATTCGGCGTTTTCCCGAATTTGGTGTCACGTACGGGTAAAGATTTATGTATTGCTTTTTTTCACAGTCGTTCTAACATCATGTTTAGTCGCGTCATTTGAGCACTCCGCAAGATTATGAAGCTGCAATCAAAGAGTCTTTCAAGCAACAAGTCGAGGTTGAAGATATATTTGTTATTCCTGATTACACCGCGGCTTTGAAGTCATGTGGCGATAGCGATTTCGGTTGCTACGCGAAGAAAGAGCAAACTCAATTGCAGTTCACCTTTTGTGCAGTCGATATTTGCAATGATTATCCAACAGGAGTCAAAGTGAATTATAGAGCCTATTGTTCGGACGAAATCGTTGAAATCCGTAATGGAAGTAATCAAGTGTACCCAGACCTGAACGTTTACCCTTGCCGTCGTACTGTGCAAACGTTTCCACTTGGTGATCCCGAAAAGAATATCCCTGCTGGTATGTTCGATATTATAAAAAGCCCTTTCTAATGCTCTTTTACTTTAGGAACTCATATACTGAAACGATTGCCTGTAATTACTCAGGATGAGATGAAGTTTCAACCTTTTAAACCGGGTGGTAGAAAAGAATTTGACGATTGCTTTGCAAGCGCTACCAAGTTTTTCGGAGAAACCTCTGACGAAATTCAAAAATGGCGAACGTGGGCCGAAAGCATTCCGCAGAGTGATGATGTTGAAGAGTTCGTAGAAAGGTAAGAACTTGAGAAACTGTCATTCGGAATGCAAATCCGGATTGACAAGTAGTTGTCATTTCGGTTTTCTTTTCGTTATTTGTCAGCAAATTAATTTGATTTGACAAATTATCAGTTTGGCAAATTAATTTGATTTGACAAATTATCAGTTTGGCAAATTAATTTGATTTGACAAATTATCAGTTTGGCAAATCAAACATATTTCTTCTAATATGTTCCCATTCTAATTATAGACAGCGTTCTCGCGGACCTAATCAAAGTGCTTTGAAGTGGCCATTGTTCGACGTTCTTTTCCTGGGCCGCGATGATCGTTTGGCTGGAACACATTCAACCGAAAATACAGCATTTTTGACGAATATTGATTCTTTACCTACTGAGCCTACGGTCGATACTGTCACGACGCACAGAACGAAGAAGCGTAAAACGCGCGTACAAAGTGGGAACAATCCCCGAGAAAATGAACCCGGTGAGTGATCAGTAGCGATTGCGTTTATTGTCTGTTTACCCACATCCAGCTCCTAAACGCGCGCGAAACACATCCAGTTCTGAAATGTACTTTGCAAATGAAGAAGAGACTTCCGAGGTTGATGATATGTCTAATGATGATGATGAGGATTTTGAATCTGAAAGCAAAGAAGAAAATTACGACGACGAGGATTACGACGCTTTTGGTAAAGAAAAAGGCGAAGGTAAAATAATATCCTTGCAGTTCTGCTCTGCCGTTTTGAAGCTCTTTATTAGGTGAAGAAGAGGAACTGACGGATAATGAGGAGGAAGACGGATGGATAATTAAGAAGCGGAACTTCCTTATTAGCAAAAGCCATAATAGTGCCGTTTTGTATCTGCACAAAACATTTACCTTTAACGCTCCCAATTCATGCGGTGAAGAATGTGGAAAAATTGTTGATGTTGTTGTCCCTGCGAAGGAGAAAAGTCCTCTGTATTTTAAATTTTTTAATCATCAGGCTTCGCGACGAGCCAAAAAATTCCACTACTTACCGTGCACTGACATATTGTCAAAGAATTTCGTCCGATGGGATAATGAGAAATTGACCGGCAAGAGTCTAATTGGTCGAAGAGTTCAAGACTTGTTCAAAGTTGACGGCGGGAAGAATTTGTGGTATGAAGGTTATATAAAGAATTATGATGGGAAAAAGAAGGAATACCAAATCCGTTACTGCGATGGGGATGAAAGATGGGTTACCCTCGAGAAAGTTATCCCATCGCTTCGTAGGGGTGAAAAAAAGATCTAGCAGGTAATAAAACAAAACAAAAACCGGTGTTTTTCAACACCACCCAAGACTCGGAAATTAAGAAGAAGCTCCATCTCTTTAAATCGACCGCAGAAGATTCAGATTCACTCCAGAAATTCAAAATATTCTGAGAAATGTTTTTAAACATTGACGGGAAAATGAAGAAGTTGTTCATAGAAAGGTAAGTACCTTATTTGACAAATTGTCTTTTTGACAAATCTAAATTGAGAAATATCGATAGCGTTCTCTTGAACTTGATCAAAGTGACTAAACATTATTTATATGATTCTTATTTTATTTTAGGATTTGACTAAGTTGACGAACAGAAGTATTGAAAAATAGAAGAGTTGGTAAATGTTCTTCAAATGTCACCATCATTATCGTCTCCTTCTTGTTCTTCTCCTTCTTCTTCTTCTTCTTCTTCTTCTTCTTCTTCTTCTTCTTCTTCTTCTTCTTCTTCTTCTTCTTCAGCTGGTTTTTCTCCTTTGACTACGGCATGGAAAGTACGCATTATTTCTTTCTGCTGTTGTATCTGCTTCTGCACTACTTCGATCAATTGAGGAACCTGATGCGTCGCAACTTCTATGGCATCCTTGACTTTTTGGTACCTTTTCTTTTGGCCTTGACTTCTATTTTGGAATTCCTTTGGAGATTTCGATTTATACCGGCCTAATTAAAAGCAACGCCAGTGACCAAATTACCAACTTTACTTCGTTGTTTACCTTTTCCCTTAACGCTCTGTCCCGAAGCAAAAGCCCTCTCGATTTCCGAATCACTACTTCCTTCTTCCTCGTGTTTTGTTTCATCCTCTATGAACAAAAACAATAATATATTACGCGAGTTGTACAAAGTTCCTACCTCTCTGTCGCTTTCGCGAAGTCTTCGCGGTGCTTGTAATCTCA
>JAJZHJ010000186.1 GCA_021804525.1 Bacteroidota bacterium
CCGTACCATTCATTGGTATGCCAACACATATCTAACACGACCGCATCAATGGGAATTCTTTCCTGACGAAATTTATTGACAATGCGTTGATAGTTATTTGCCGTATAATCAGCCCAACGCGAATAAATGAAACCAAAAGACCATTCTGGAAGCATAGGAATCTTTCCCGCTAAACGATAAAAATCATTGAACGCTTGTTTATAGTTATCCCCATATCCTAATACGTATAAGTCCTGATATTTATCCCCTTCTTTATACATATATAACGTGTCTTTCGTGTGTCTAAGTACAGTAAACCCACGTCGGCTAAGTATCCCGTCAGGAATCAGATGAAGGTGACTTTTTGAACCCACATCGTTTTGCTCAGCATATTTAACGTCGCCTTTGCAATTATCCAAGGATGGAATTACTCCTCCTAAATTGAGGGTATCTTTATCAGTAAGTTTTTGTAGGATATAGTTAGGATAGCGTCTCAAAAGCACTTCGATACCATCCTGCATGAGTTTTTTAGAAGAATCATACAATATTGTCAAGGAATCCGTTTGAATAGTATATCGATGGTTTTGCTGTTTAATGGTAAAAACAACTTTGTCAAACTTGACATTTTCGACACTCAAATCTGTAGTGGGAGCTGCTTGATGAATCCCTTGCTGTACTCGAAACATAGTTGAAGTCAACATTTGAATACAGCCATTTTTGAAATACAAAGAGTTACCTTGCTTAATATAGTTGCTTGAGAAACAATAAGAAGGCAAAAGAAAAATACTAAGTATTACTAAAAATATATTGGCAATTTTGAAGGGAAAACAAACCATAAAATTATTCATGCTCAAATAGATGATTGTTTTGTCGCGTTTCATACATCCTTAGCATAAAAATATAATATATAGTGCAATTAGCGCATGGCAGAAGACAAAAAAGGGACGGATAAAAGCAATAGAATCCGTAAGTGCGAATGTTTCCATCCATTCTTACGGATCCCGATTGCTACTACACTCAATAAACTATGAAGAACCGAACTCTTCAGTTAGAATGTGTATCCTTGACGTTTGAATATCCAGAACCAAGCCGTTCCCCAACCTCCTGCCCCAGGTTCAGGAGCACCTAAAATCATGACATTACTGTCAAGATAAAGGATATCATACGTATAAATTGGAGTTGCATTAAAGTTAGGCTGATACCCAAGGCTAACGGTAGTTCCTGTCAATGTTAAAGTCCCAATTGACCAATTATTGCCGCCGGTAGCAGATGGGGCATTTACGGTAGTCAATATTTGAGACATGTCAAATTTAAAGGATCCATGATAGGTTCCTGCTGGTAATCCTTTTGGAGTAGTTCCGGATAGGATTTGAGTGTTTCCAGTGACTAATGTGAAGTTAGCTCCACCATTCAAATCAAAAGTCATTTGATCGTTCGCTACTCCCCAACCTTGCAAAGACGATAATCCGTTTGTCCACCAAGCGGGGGCATTACTAGCAAGATAGCCTCCATTTCCATAACACATTCCTGCATTTACTCCAGGTGCCCAATTCGCTGGAATATCGGTAGCCCAAACCCATGTTTTTGTGCCTGATCCTGCCAAAAAAGTCCAAGTAGGAGAAAGAGCATGATCAATGGTAGATATAGTAATAGTCACAGAATCTTTAACTATTCCACCAGCTGTGGTTCCATAAAAATAGATGGTGTTATTCCCTAGGAAAGGAAGCAATATCGTATCATTCTGTTTATTGGATGTTCCAATTCCTGAGACCCACATGCCGGCTACATTGGGGGTATTATTGATCATTACAATCTGATTTCCTCCGGTAGTTGTGGCATGAACATCTAATTTGAATTGCGAGGCTGCAACAAGTGCTCCGAGTGCCCCATCATTACTTTGAATAGGATTACATGATGTAAGCATGAGCAGCATAAAAGCTACGATGCCATACCATATTTTATTGTATTTCATTGTTGTATCTATTTAATAGTTAGTATATAGAGGAAAGATACCCTAAACAGAATATCTTTCCTCATTGTTCGTTTAATTACCTTGATAGGTTTTATCTCCGTCGGTTGTATTCCATCCATCATTTTGTTTGAGCACTCCGTTAGAAAGAGAAATTTGTGTTTCAGGAATAGGCAAAAATCCTTTGGTTTCATTAAATCTAGTGATATTTGGAGCGTATGTTGTTTTAGTCCCTGCATTCCAAATGGTAACACCGTTTTCAGCTTGAAGATCTGAAACCATGGTTCCCCAACGAAGTTCATCCCAATATCGAATCCCTTCAAAAGCCAATTCTGCTTTCCGTTCTTGTTGTATTGTTGCTAACGAAGTACTGGTCAAAGCAGGTAGACCTGAATGTGCATGTACAGTATTTAAGTAAACCAGCGCATTAGCACTTCCAAGTTCAGCTCCCATCAACAGAACATCTGAAAACCGGATAAGGATTAAGTTTTGAGTATTGTCCGTAGAGGTATTATATGTCAATGTGGGATAAATTTCATGGCTATAGTTCCAGATATTTCCTGAAGCACCAGCGCTTGCAGGTGCCTTCACATTGACAGGAACATATTTCTTTTGCCAATAGCCGGTTTCTTCCCATAAATCGCCACCCCACGAATAGGAAGGCGTGATTCCTTCATTCGGATCGGTAACATCACAAACAGAGCCAACTTTACGCGAGTCACCTGGCAAAAACCAATTTGTTGAGTTGAAAACGGTCGGACTTACTGTACACCAACCCCAACCGTAGCCGAAAGGCAAGGTACCTTGGAGTCTCCATCCCTGGAAGAGGTCAATACTGTTACAATAGGAGGTGCTTTGGTTGTTATTCCAGCCTCCAAACGTAGAATAAACAATTTGGAAAACCGCTTCGTGATTATTTCCACCATTCGATCCATCATCTCCTACCCATGTCAAGTTATTGTTAATAGCATAAGGATAGGTATTGTTGGCACTTTTATACGAATATGGCCATAAATCGCCAAAAACAGGTACTGTAGCATATCCGCTGTTTGCTATACAATCATCCACCCAACCTACTACATCTGCATTCGTAATTTTACCACCACCAGCTAACGGCATAGTAGCCGAAGCAGATGAATAGGTTCTTCCGTACGCTTGACCGTTGTAGAATAAAAAGACGCGTGCCATTAAAGCTTCGGCAGACCATTTTGTGGCATGACCCGGATCAAGCGAATTATAGGCTGCGTTTGGCATACTGTCAATGGCAAATTTCAAATCAGACGCAATTTGTGCATAGACGCTATCAACAGAAGCTCTTTTGGATGTAGGATAAGCCGGATTGAGAATAAGAGGAACGCCCATCATTTTACCACTAACCGGACCTCCGAACAATCGCATCAAATCAAAATAATTCATGGCTCTCATAAAATGAGCTTCTCCAGCAATTTGATTTTTTTGACTTTCACTTGACCAACCGGAAACTTGACCAATGTATTGAATTAAATTGTTTGCTCTGAAAATACCTTGATAGTAATTAGCCCAGGTACTCCCATATTGATCATTTTTTGATTCTTGCCATTGATCCATGGCTCCCTGATTATCATGCTGCCCACCTCCACTAAAACATTCATCTGACATTTGTTCGGAAAGTAAGAAAATAGAACCTCCATTATTAGGATCAATTGCTGAAAGATACGATGAATAAATGGCAGTTAAAGCTTGAGACGCATCAGTAGGCGTTTGATAAAAGTTGGCAGTCGTTTTCTGTGTCAAATCTTGTGTATTCAGAAAACTTTGTGAACATCCTAACAAAGTAAATGCCAGGATAACAGATAAATATATTGCTATTTTTTTCATACGAATAATAATTTATAGATTAGAATTTAAGATCTACCCCAATCATAAATGTTCTTGGGGATGGGTAATATCCCATATCAATTCCTTGAGACCAAGCATCAGGAGCATAACCTACTTCCGGATCCATCCCTCTATACTTGGTAAACGTATAAGCATTTTGTATGGTAGCATACAGTCTTGCTTGTTGAAGCGGCATTGTTTTCCAAATATGCTTAAAATCATAACCTAATGTGATGTTGGAGATACGGAAGTAATCACCCGATTGCAACCACATATCGGACAGATAATTGTTATTATTATTCCCATTCAACGAAATACGTGGCATCGTGTTGGATGTGCCAGCTCCATGCCAACGATTTAATATACCGGTGGTGTAATTGGCAAGAGGATCATTTAATGAATTCCAATCGGTAGCTTGAATAACCTTGTTTCCTGAAACACCTGAACCTAATAAAGAGAAGTCAAATCCTTCATATTCGAGACTAATCGTTGTGCCGTATGTATAAGGTGCATGTGAATTTCCAATATTTGTCATATCGCTGTTATCGATTTTACCATCCCCATTCACATCGACAAAACGGATATCACCAGGTACTGCATTGGGCATAATCATACCGCCACTTTTATTTTTATAGGCAAGAACATCGGCTTCTGTTTGA
>JAJZHJ010000187.1 GCA_021804525.1 Bacteroidota bacterium
ATCACGAAATTGGTATTCGCGCTTTTGTATGGAATATTGAAGCATCCTATTGAGTGGTTTGTATTGAGAATCATATTGAAAACGGGATTGAAATTACATTCAATTCCGTTTTTTTAGTTTGTAATATGTTGACAATAAAAGAGGTTGTCAGGCATTTTTGCCCAACAACCTCTGAGAGTATAGAGAAAATTGATCAATTGCTAAATGTTAAGATATCATTTTTAGCATCAATCACAATGGGTTTTGAGCGATCAATCATCTGAGAAATAAGCCTTTTACTTAATTCGTTCAATACATTACGTTGAATGACTCTTTTAACAGGGCGCGCACCAAATTGTGGATCGAATCCTTCTTTGGCAATTTCGGTCATAGCTGCATCGGTCACTTCAAGTTCCACTCCGTTTGTTTTCAATTGTTGTTGTATCTGAGCTACTTGAAGCCCCACGATTTGCTTTATTTCTTTTTCGTTGAGAGGAGCAAACATTACCAATTCATCAATTCTATTCAAAAACTCAGGTCGAATAGTTTGTTTCAATAATTCGAAGACTTCGATTTTTGTCCGTTCAATTACTTCTTCCCGGTTCATTGCATTGATTTTGGAAAAGTTTTCACGAATAAGAGTAGAACCCAAATTTGAAGTCATGATGATGATCGTATTTTTGAAATTCACTGTACGACCTTTGTTGTCAGTCAATCGCCCATCATCAAGCACTTGCAGCAAGACATTGAACACGTCTGGATGTGCTTTCTCAATTTCGTCAAACAAAACCACAGAATAAGGTTTACGTCTGATGGCTTCGGTTAACTGACCGCCTTCATCATAACCCACGTAACCTGGAGGTGAACCGATTAGTCTCGTTACTGAGAATTTTTCCTGATATTCCGACATATCGATACGCGACATCATATTTTCATCATCAAACAAAAATTCTGCCAATGCTTTGGCTAACTCCGTTTTACCAACTCCCGTTGTTCCCATAAAAATGAAAGAGCCAATGGGTCTTTTTGGATCGCTCAAACCGGCACGACTTCGGCGCACGGCATCGGCTACCACGTTGATAGCCTCATCCTGACCAATTACCCTAAGGTGGAGTTCATCTTCGAGATGCAGCAATTTGTCTTTTTCAGCCTGTAACATCTTGCTTACGGGAATGCCAGTCCATTTTGAAACCACATCGGCAATGTCTTCCGCATCCACTTCTTCTTTAATCATGGGAGAATCGGCTTGCAACTCATGCAATTTAACCTTAGAAGATTCAATTTCATTCTCTAATGCTTTGAGTTTCCCATATCGAATCTCAGCCACTTTGCCATAGTCGCCTTCACGTTCGGCTTTATCGGCTTCGAATTTCAGATTTTCAATTTCAACTTTGGCTTGTTGAATTTGGTTCATCACCTTCTTTTCAGAGAGCCATTTTGCTTTGCTTTCATTTTCTTGTTCCTTCAAGTCAGCAATTTCACGTCCTAATTGTCCCAATTTATAGTTATCATTTTCGCGTTTAATGGCCTCACGCTCGATTTCCAACTGTTTGATCTTTCGTGATATTTCATCCAATTCTTCGGGAACGGAATCCACTTGCAAACGTAAACGGGCAGCAGCCTCATCCATTAGGTCAATTGCCTTGTCGGGCAGAAAGCGGTCATTTATGTAGCGGGTTGACAACTCCACGGCAGCTATAATAGCTTCATCTTTGATTCGCACCTTGTGATGGTTTTCGTAGCGTTCTTTCAAGCCACGTAAAATGGAAATAGCATCTGCTTCATCCGGCTCGTTTACCATCACAAGTTGGAAACGACGTTCTAATGCTTTGTCCTTTTCAAAATATTTTTGGTATTCGTTCAGGGTAGTTGCCCCTATGGCACGTAATTCTCCCCGGGCCAAAGCAGGCTTCAGGATGTTTGCTGCGTCCATGGCTCCTTCGCTTTTTCCTGCACCAACCAATGTGTGGATTTCATCAATAAAAAGAATGATTTCGCCATCTGATTGAATCACTTCGTTGATGACTGATTTCAACCGTTCTTCAAACTCCCCTTTGTATTTTGCACCGGCTATCAAAGATCCCATGTCGAGCGAAAAAAGCTGCTTTGATTTCAGGTTTTCAGGCACATCACCCCGCACGATTCGATGAGCTAATCCTTCGGCAATGGCTGTTTTCCCTGTCCCGGGTTCTCCAATTAAAATTGGGTTGTTTTTTGTACGACGACTCAAGATTTGCAACACACGTCGTATCTCTTCATCGCGACCAATTACCGGATCGAGTTTCCCGGAACGCGCGCGGTCGTTCAGGTTAATAGCGTACTTGTTCAATGCGTTGTAAGTCTCTTCGGCCGATGGATCCGATACTTTATTCCCTTTACGCAATTCTGTAATCGCCGCACGAATGCTTGCTTCGGTTACACCAGCATCCTTGAGTAAGGTTGCCACTTGGCTTTTTTCGGTCAACATGGCCAATAAGATAAATTCGAGCGAAACGTATTGATCGCCTTCTTTGTTGGAGTAGTCGACAGCTTTTTGCAGCACAGCATTGGTTTCACGGCTCAGGTATGGCTCTCCACCAGTTACTTTTGGCAGTGATTCCACCATTTGATCGACGGTAGAGGCAATGATGGTGGTGTTAACGCCCGTTTTCCCGAATAAGAAATTGGTGACGTCAGCGCCAATTTTTAAAATAGCTTTCAGCAAATGAGGCGTTTCAATTGATTGTTGATTCTTGCTTTGGGCCATGTCAATGGCTTCTTGCACCGCCTCCTGTGATTTAATGGTGAAATTATTGAAGTTCATGTATATATGTATGATTTTATTGTTTATTTCCTCTGTAACAAATTCTTTGCCATGCATATACAGAGGTCATAAATGTCAAAATGTCATCTTGTTTTGAAAAATATTGTCAAAATGTCATTTGTCTTTTGCGAAAGGGAACTTGCCATACATGGAAGGATGGCCTTATTTGTCGTGAGCTGGATATGTGATGCCGCACTCCTTTCTAATGGCATCCATCATGCTCATCAGTTGCTTGCTGTCACTCCAGCTCCATAGATCACTTTGAGTTTTTCCGGCAAGGATACAAGTAGCGACTTCTTCGGCTTCGTATTCATACCCATTGCTTTTTACATTGAATTCAAAGATATTTTCCCGCCCATCAAGGTAGTTCACTTTCACTTTTCCCGGACAAAACCACAAGTGTTCGAGGGTCACTTTGCCTTTAGTCCCATGTATTTCGGCCACAATAGGTGATTCTCCCATAAAAGAGGAATACATCACCGAAAGTGTATCGTTGTTGTATCTGAATGTGTAGCTACTGCTGTTGTCTCCTCCTTGTTCACTTAATCCGGCTATTGCGGTAAATTGTTGAGGTTTTCCAAGCAAAAACAACGAAAGAAAAATATTATAAATGCCTATGTCTAAGATTGATCCTCCACAAAGATCAATATTGAAATGGCGATGTTCTGGCCCATTTTTTGATCGCAATGAAAAAAAAACTGTCATGAGCTTCACCTCTCCGATCTCACCTGAGGTAACAATCTCTTTTGTTTTGATGATGTTTGGCAAAAATCGACTCCAGAGTGCTTCCATCAGGAAGAGATTCTCAGTTTTTGCCTTTTCAATCATACGCGTGGACTCTTGCAGATTGACACCCATTGGCTTTTCGCAAAGTACATGTTTATGATGATTGAGTGCAAGCAAAGTATTTGTTTCGTGCAGGTTGTGAGGAGTAGCTATGTAGACTACATCTACTTCCGGATCTTTCATTAGATCTTCATAACTGCCATAAGCTTTCGGAATTTGAAATTCAGAAGCAAATTGAGTAGCCTTTTCCATATCGCGTGATCCTACTGCAGCCAACTCAGAATTTGTTACTACTTGAAGTGCCGTAGCAAATGTATGTGCAATGCGGCCCGTGCCTATAATACCCCATTTGATGCATTGATTTTCCATTGTATATCTGTGTTTTATTATGATTACGAATTGAACGTAGCAAAGTTTATTTTTCGTAAACGACCGATCTAAACCATCTGCAAGTTACAATATTTTTCGCAATGACAAGTAGTCGTACGGAGAAACAATAGCATAACGAATCAAAAAATAAGTGATATTAAACCATATAAAACAGGGATTTGGATGAACCGATACATTTGTATGGCTATATTGGATTCGCTTAAAAGTCTGATTGAACGGGAAGAGATTCGTATGTGGATTAATGGAACCAAATTAATCTTTGGCTGAACGGTCTTCCCGTAGACCTACACATAATCATTTTTCGACTAATATCATTGACAAGTGAATCCATGTTTGCAAATTCTTTTTGATATTATTGCTGCTTTATAGAATCTTCCGGCTTCTCTGATAAAAATTCGGGAGGAAGAGAAAAATCTAACATGTATTATTTTAGAAGAACGCCCCATTCTGTAAGAACAAATCCTTTACGGGGAAAAGTAGCAATAGCAGGTTCTGGCAGCGTAA
>JAJZHJ010000188.1 GCA_021804525.1 Bacteroidota bacterium
CCGACATGGCAGCTTCATTTGCGGCGGTCACCTGGCTTTTTTTAGAGTGGAACACAGGGAACAAAAAACCTACTTTCATTGGTCTTATGACAGGGTCTGTTGCAGGGTTGGCAACTATTACTCCGGCAGCCGGATATGTCACTATTTCATCGGCAGCTATGATTGGCATAATTGCAGCTATCGGATGTTTTCTTGCCGTACGTTTCAAAGAACGCAAAGGGTGGGACGATGCGCTTGACGTATGGGGAATCCACGGAATGGGAGGCGTCATCGGGACTCTTTGTCTGGGACTTTTTGCTTCTTCAACCATTAATCCTTCTATTCCAAACGGGCTTTTCTTCGGTGGAGATGGCATGTTATTGTTCAAAGAAGCAGTTGCCCTCCTTCTTGCCATCAGTTATGCCTTTTTCTTTACACTACTTATTTTTAAAGTCATCAACAAATTTATCCCTGTCAAAGTGTCGGTACTCGATCAGGAAATTGGGTTGGATATGTGTTCTCATGGAGAGACAGCTCGTCATCTATAAAATCACTCACAGCATTTCCATAAAAAAACGCCCCGAAGCAATTCGAGGCGTTTTTTTATGGATGAACGAAAAATCATTTAGCCGTTTTATCGTTTTCATACGCATCATTGTGCACCGAGCGCACGGAACGGCCTGATGGATCGGCATTGTTTTTGAAACTCTCATCCCACTCCAATGCAGCGGGCGTACTGCAAGCTACCGAAGGCACTGAAGGCACCGTGGCCGCAGCGGAATCGGACGGGAAATAATCGCTGAATATACTTCGATAGAGATATTCTTCTTTGCTCATCGGCGGGTTAATCGGGAAACGATATTTGGCGTTTTTCAACTCCTGATCGCTCACTTTTTCTTCAGCACGGGCTTTGAGTGTGTCAATCCAGCTATACCCTACTCCATCCGAGAATTGTTCTTTTTGTCGCCAAACAACAGATTCTGGCAAGTATTCTTCAAATGCTTTGCGCAGTATCCATTTCTCCATCTTACCGTTGCCAGCCATTTTGTCATTTGGATTCAGGCGCATGGCCACATCCATAAACTCTTTGTCGAGAAATGGCACACGCCCTTCAACACCCCAAGCGGCCAATGATTTATTTGCACGCAAACAATCGTATAAATGGAGTTTATTGATTTTTCGCACCGTTTCCTCGTGAAAAGCTTGTGGATTGGGCGCTTTATGAAAATAGAGATATCCGCCGAAAATTTCGTCGGCACCTTCGCCCGAAAGTACCATTTTTACTCCCATTGATTTAATGACACGCGCCATTAAATACATCGGCGTAGAAGCACGAACAGTTGTTACATCATAGGTTTCGAGATGATAAATCACATCGCTGATAGCATCTAACCCCTCCTCTATCGTGAAATGAATTTCGTGATGAATGGACCCTATATGCTCAGCCACTTTGCGAGCAGCCACTAAATCGGGTGAACCAACTAACCCCACAGCAAACGAATGAAGTTGCGGCCACCAAGCCTCATTTTCATTGTCGCTTTCAATCCGTTTACCGGCATACTTCTTTGCCACTGCCGATATGATGGACGAATCCAACCCGCCAGAAAGCAACACGCCATAAGGGACATCCGACATGAGTTGACGATGAACAGCATCCTCCAACGCTTTACGCAACACATCAATGTCGGAAGTGTTATCTTTCACGGCATCATACTCCATCCAGTCACGCGCGTACCATGATTTAACTTCTCCGTCAGGACTATAAAGATAGGTGCCTGGAAGAAATTCTTCAATCTTGTTGCAATATCCTTCAAGCGCTTTCAGCTCGGAAGCTACGTAGAAATTGCCCAAAGCATCCCAGCCCATATAGAGCGGAATAATGCCAATGTGATCGCGACCAACCATATAAATATCTTTTGCTTTATCGTAAAGACAAAAAGCAAAAATACCACTCAACTCTTCCATGAAAGCAGGCCCTTTGTCTTGATAAAGAGCTAAAATCACTTCGCAATCGGACTTTGTCAGAAACTCGTATTTCCCTTCATAACGTTTCCGTATTTCAAGATGATTATAAATTTCACCGTTTACAGCTAATATCAAATTTCCATCTTTACTGTAAAGCGGTTGTTTACCCGATTCCACATCGACAATGGAAAGACGCTCGTGCGACAAGATGGCTTCGTCGCTGCAATAAATCCCAGACCAATCGGGGCCGCGATGACGAATCTTTTTAGACATCTTGAGCACCTGTGGTCGCAATACCTGCGACGGTACTTTTAAATCAAATACACCTACAAATCCACACATATTTCTTAGTTCTAATTATTTACTATCAAAAGTTCCAAACACGCAATAGATAACGATGCAAATGTAATCAAAATAGTCAATAAACCATCATTATTGAATTAAAAAAAGATTTTATATTGCATTTTGATTATACAATCACTATTTTCTATTCATTTTGATAGTTGGCATATAAATATATCTCCTACTTATTTGGCAAGGTTCTCTCAAAAAAAGTATAGTATTTTTCATAACCACCCTATAAAAAAGCACCCTTATTCTGATTTTTGAAAACATTTTGTCGCACAACCCTATTTGAACGAAAAAAGCCCTGCAAGAATAATGCAAGGCTTTGAAAAAATAATATACAATTCGATTAGAGTTGTCTTCCAATATTAGGATTTTCCAACCCATACCCTTTTTTCTTATCTTCCGCTTTGAGAAGGAAGGCAAACACAATGGCCAACACACCGAAACAAGCAAAAATAAGCATCGGGATCATGTAATTATACTGTGAAATAGTTTGGACATTTCCATCAACCAATTTGGAAGTGGTCGAAACAATACAATAGCGATCGAGCACATAGCCGATCAACAAAGGCACGCCCATCAAGCCCCAGTTTTGCACCCAAAAGGTCAACGCATAAGCCGTACCCAATTTGCTATGCGGAATGATTTTGGCAACAGAAGGCCACATGGCCGAAGGAACCAACGAAAACGCAATTCCCAATATCATAACCAACACAACTGCAATGACAGAACTATTCAATGCCGGAATAGCAAACATCAGATGGACAAAAACCAACAATATCGATCCTAAAATCATAATGGAGGCGCCTTTCCCTTTTTTGTCGTACAAACTGCCAAACACCGGAGTAAGGAGAAGCGCACTAAAAGGCAACAAAGCAGGGATGACTCCCGCGAAAGAATCGGCTACGCCGTATTTTTCCACCACAAAGTTGGTTGCAAACTTGATAAACGGGAATATGGCCGAATAGAACAACACACATAAAATGGTGATGTACCAAAATGCACGAATCTTGGCTATATCCAGAATATCGCGAAGTTTGAATGCCTCTTCTTCGGGTACATTGTTGGCAGCCTCTTGTTTATCTAATTTCTTGTCAAACACATTGAACAGAATAAAAGCAAGTAACCCGATACAGAGCAAGAACAAAGCAACAACGATAGGAGTACTCAATTTTCCTGTCAGGTTGACTAAAGGAATTGGCGTAAACATGGCCAGTGCCGTGCCGATACGTCCGGTAGAAGTATTTAATCCGATAGCCAGCGCCATCTCTTTCCCTCGAAACCATCGCACCACCGCTTTGTTGGCCGTAATACCGAACATTTCGCACCCAACACCAAAAATAGCAAACCCCAATCCGGCTATGACCGCCGACATTCTTTTTGCCGAAATCAGATCGATATGTGCAATGGAAATATTGACTAACTGATTTCCGGTATGTCCCGAAATGGCCCAATATTTAATGGCAGCGCCTATCAACATGATGATGATCGACAACACGCCCGTAAAACGTACGCCCATTTTGTCCAGAATCATGCCGCTGAAGACCAACATTAATAAAAACACATTGAACCAGCCATACCCACTGGTGAAGAAACCGTAGTCGGAGCCACTCCAATTCAAGGTGGCCTGAAGCCGCTCCTGAAGTGGCGCCATTGCATCGGTTAAATAATAGGCACACAACATCGTAAACGATACGAGGGCCAGAATAATCCATCGCATTCCTCTCGCATCGCGCAGCGTAGTCTGAATTTTTCCCATTTGTTCAGTTTTTGATTAGTAAATAATTATGATTTTGAAGTAATTGCAGTAGTTTATGACAGTTTGACAAACTTATTTGTTACGCGCAAAAAGCACCTTTAGCAACAACAGAAGCACCAACACCGATGAAAAATACAAAGCAAATTGACCGTAGGGTCGTTCAGGCGTATTGACAATCATGATGGAAGAGCCTACAAACACACCTATAATCAACAGTGCAGCAGTCAACCTGTAGCTTATTAGGCGCAAAACTTTCGTGATAGGATTCTTATCATCAATATGCACTTGGTGATGAACGGTTCCTTCTTTCAATTTGTACAGTATCTCGCTTACACTGCCCGGAAGCGTATTGGCCAACGTCACATAATCCATCAATGTGTCATAAATATTGGATGCTATTTTG
>JAJZHJ010000189.1 GCA_021804525.1 Bacteroidota bacterium
ATAATGGTATCAGGCTATCGTGAAATGGTATGATGCACGAGAATAATGGCACATTGCGGTATCACACTTGCATGATGCGCTGAAAACAACTGATGTGAGAATGACATAGTTGCTACTTAGAAATTGTGTATAGGTTGAGGTGAGATTATTGAAGAGAGAGTGAAGCAATATAATGGCAGATATCTCCTCAATCAGGGCATACAGGACTTAACATTTCAGTGCTTCTTTGTGAAAATGGCTTATTTCCTGATCTAAATTTTTTTTTTCCATCATGTCTTGCAGGGTGATGGAATCAAAATAGCCAAGGATAATGGAATTGAGGTCGCTCCAGAAGTTTCGAGCGTTGCACGTTGCCTCTCTTTGGCATTTCACGTGAGGAGAAAGACAGTCGATGATGCAAATACTGTTTTCAAAGGCCTTATGAATGTCGAGCATGGTAATATCTTTGGGGTCTCTTGTCAAAACATAGCCGCTTTTTTTCCCTTTGGAATTGACAATCAGATTCGCAGTTTTTAATGACTGAATAATATTATCGAGATATTTCAACGAAATAGCTTGTCGTTTGGCAATATCTTTTTGAAAAACACCCTTGCCGGATGTTTCAGAGGCAATTTCTGCCATTGCTCTTATGCCGTAACGTGTTCGGGTACTAATTTTCATGGGAAATCAGGTTGAAGTGAATTGTCATAGGTTATTTTTCAATAAATAAACAAGCGCATAGATACGTGTTTTGATTAAAATGGGTGGTTGATTCGCTTGTTTGTTGTAAATTGCTTACAAAGATAGTCTTTTTTTAATTACCATCCATATTTTTGAGTTCAAAATAGTCAATTAACTTCCTTGAACCATTAATTTTATTTCAAAGTTGATGGTCAATTCATTATTTACTTTCACTAAGCCAAGAAATTTTGAAGGAGGCACCAGGTTGAAATCGGAAAGTTTGATCAATCGTGAACCTGAGAGGATAAAATGAGTGTCGCCATTTCTGGTAATGTTGCAAAAGACTGACATTGATCGTTTGACACCGGCTAACGTAATGTTGACCAGCATTATTTCGGACGAATCGTTTTGCAAGTTGGCCAATCCCTGAAAACCTTGTAATTGGATGTTGATGTCGGGAGACTGGTTGGCATGAATTAATGAAAGGAAATCATTTCTCATCAGGTGGTTGCTGAAAATAAAATTACGGGCAGGGATGGCGATGTTGATTGACCTGGTTTCCAAATTAGGCGTTTCGGCCATACAGGTGGCTCTTTGCAGCGTTTCGTTCCCTGAATATTTTAGCCAAAAGCTGTTGATGTTGGTATGGCCAATAATTGAGATGTTCCGTAATGAATAGAAAATATTTTCGGAGCATGTGTTTCCAGCCATAATGGAAGGGGACATGATCAGGGAGATGAGTAGTGCGAGAAAATATTTTCGGTGCAGCATATTTATAGCCTGATAAAATTCAAAAGCGAACGTATCTTATCGATAAATAAAAGAAAAGAGGTTGTCTCAGCGTACAGTTCAAAATCCTGCAAATTCATCTTCTCAACTTTAAGAGGCAGATGCACGATTCTAAATCCGATGAGACAACCTCTTTATACGAAGGGTTGTACAATGTCTTATGTAAGACTATCAGAATGAAATACCCGATTCAACCATAACGCCTTTAAATCCTGCATTTGCGGTATAAGTTGGTACATTGTATTTCTGATTTACATATTCGGCTTTTAGAACAATGTTTTTTGTCAAATACCAGCCAGCAGCAAGTTGAATTCTGTTTACAGACTGAGACAATTGGTTTGTTACTTCATCATAACGTGCCCCTAAATAATATTGCTCTCTGTCGCCTAAGTGATAAAGACCTTCAACAGCAAACTGATTGTATGTGAAAGTAGGGCCATTCATTACGTTAGTACCATGAGCGGTTTCAAAGGTACTAAATAATTCGGCTCTTTTGTATTTTGCAAATAAGTTCAACATTAAGGAATTGTCCTGATAAGTGCTTCCAGGTCCCCAATGGCCTAATGATTGGTTGGTGGTGATGTCGGTTCCTGTAGAATTCATCGCTAAAACCTGATTAGGAGCAGTTCCGGTAACAATTTGAGCAGGTACTAAGATAGAATAATATCTTGCGCCGGCACGGTCGGAATTGTATAAAGAACCACCTTGAGGATTCTTGGCTGCTAAGTAAGGAGATACGGTAAAGCGCAGTCTGAGGTCTTTGTTTACTTGTTTGTCAAAACCAAATTTGCCATAGACAGCCAAATGTTGGCCCATGTTATATGGAACAAACGCATTATTTTTGAAACCAACCAAGGAAGGATCCATAGAACCTCCGGTTACACCCAACATACCGATCCATCCGTTATTACGGAACATAACTTCAGCAGCAGGAGCTGTCATAAAGGCTTCCATAATGTAGTTTTCGGTAAAGGCATTTCTAATGACGTTTCCGTTATCTGAACGACGGAGATGAGCATCACCATAGTTGATTTCCATATCACCGACTTTAATCGTCACATATTTCATGATCTCACTCAACAAGTCGCTTTTAATGAAAGGAAGATTATCAATCAAAAGATAACCGTCTTTCACCCATGTGTCGTTGTGGTGGCGAGATGCTAAATAAGTAGTCAGAACAACGCGCATGCCGGGAGCAACGTCGGCATTGATTGTCATGTTGGCAGCAGGGAGATTTACACCAGAACCTATCGGCATGAAACCGGTTTGCGTTGGTACTCCGTTCAGTGAAACGATGGGAGATCCCACGTTTTCAAGCGATTGATATTGCAATGCAAAATCAGCTCCGATATTCACCTTCAATTTCGTGAAATTGTCACTGTTCAATTTGGACTGTTCAAACTGTTGACCAGGTAATTCAAATTGTTGTCCGCTCACAGCCATCGTAATGGCTAATAAAGGCAAGAAAAAAAGCTTCTTCATCATCTTTTTAATTTAAAATTAATAATAGCATTATTGTTTTTTGAACACAAGCAGAAATGCAACATGTACTTCGTCTCCCGATTTGATGGCTCCAAACATAGCAGTGGGAGGTTTAATTCCAAAATCAGTCATTTTAAGAGGTTCATTACCTTCCACCTTAATCATGTTATTCACAAGATAGGTGACATTTACAGGGATGGCGATAGGTCTCGACACACCGGCAATCATTAAATTACCCGTCACGGTACCTTCAAATCCGGTTTTATTGGTAGAATTTACCTTATCCGATTGAATGGTGAATATAATTGCGGGAAAATTCTTCATCTTCATAGCTTTGTGAGCAATGTTGTCCATCATGGAACCTTCGGTGCTTTTCAAGCTGTTGGTTGCTACCTGAAAGACAGAACTAACAATTTGAGTATTGTTGTTTACCTTTGCTGTCGAAATGATGTTGTTTGAATTCATTTTCCAAGCGTGGAGAGTGGATGTTCCAAGTACTTGTATTGTACTCATAGCCGGAACAATGTTGTACGTGTCTTCAGCTTTTACACTGCTGAAACCCATTGTAAATGCGATAATTGCGAATAAAACTAACTTTCTGTTTGTCTTCATACTTAATCTATTTATCCTATTGATTTGGTGGTGCAAAATTACTGGCTTTTTCCCGATTGTGCAAATGTATTATTGTTACGCGTCGTTAAACAAAACGAACAAGTTAGATGTTATCCATTAGATATTCAAAGTGTAAGCATGTGATTTCCCGTGTCTTTGGATGACTTTTATTGGTGAAATATATCCTTATTTGCTTGGTAATCTTGCATGAAGCTGTTACAAGGCGTCATAATTTCTGAATGTTAAGATAATGTGTCTCATAAACCGATGTTCTCTTAAGGAAAAGAATGTTTATGTGATTTCCATGAGAAATTAGAATGATTTAATACTTAACTCGTTTATTTTTAAATGCAAATAGCAATTCCGGGTCGTGACTCCATTGAATTAAACCATCTTGTTCTTGATTTTAATGGGACTTTAGCGGTGGATGGCGTATTGATTGACGGTGTTCGTTCTTTATTGCAGAAATTAAGTGATCAATTGCAAGTGCATGTCATTACTGCGGATACTTTCGGATCGGTTGATCTCGCGATGGAAGGTATTCCATGTCAGGTTTATGTGATCGCTTCTTTTGGTCAGGATAAACAAAAAGAAGATTATATCAATCAATTAGGAAATGAGCAGGTGATTGCCGCTGGAAACGGGCGAAACGATGTGCTCATGTTGCAAGCTGCTGCAATAGGCATTGCTCTGATTCAAAAAGAAGGGGCTTATGCCCCTCTGATTACGGTTGCCGATGTGCTTTGTTTGTCTATTATAGACGCGTTAGAACTGTTACTGAATCCGCTGCGATTGAAAGCTACATTGCGCAATTAGCAGCGCATGGCTTCCGCAACAGCATGAACCGTTGGCAATAATTTTGTACCTTTGTGCTCATAAAC
>JAJZHJ010000190.1 GCA_021804525.1 Bacteroidota bacterium
TCAATGCTTCCTTCATTACGCATCGCAACAGCTTCTTTCAACAATGTCATCTGATCCGAGTTCCATACGACCTTTAAAAAAATTATTCACGTATGAAATTATTGTCGTAATTTTGTCTGTGTGTTGGGTGCTTTCTGAAGCCGTTGTGGAAGGGAAGGCGTATTATTCTGAATAAAAGATTTCATTGCTCTTAGTATGAGAAATTTCTTAGTGGGGCTTCTTTGTTTTATCTTTCTGGTTCCGCTTTCGGCACAGGAGCTTAACTGCCATGTACAAGTGAATTCGAGTTTGATTCAGGGAACGAATAAGCAGGTTTTCACGACACTTGAGAAGGCGCTGAACGATTGGATGAATTCCCGAAAATGGAGTAATCGCGTTTTTGCCCCCAATGAACGGATTGACTGCAATTTCGTGTTTACCGTAAAAGCTTATGCCAACGATTATTTTACCACTGAATTGCAGATTCAGTCGAGCCGTCCGGTGTTTAACTCATCGTATGTCACTACTCTTTTCAACTTCCGCGATAAGAATGTGAATTTCAATTATGTGGAGAATCAATCGCTTGAAGTGAGTGACAACCAAACGGAAAATAACCTGATGGCGGTCATGATGTTTTACGGGTACGTCATTCAGGGCGAAGATGCCGATTCGTATGCATTGATGGGCGGTTCTCCTTTTTATCAGCGGGCGGAGGCTATTGCCAATGCCATGCAAGCGTCCACTGAATCGGGGTGGAAAGCGTTTGAGAGCGACCAAAACCGGTATGCGTTGATTAATGGAATTTTAGACCCGAAACTGGCCGATATGCGCACCCTGAGTTACGATTATAACCGATTGGGTTTGGATATGATGGCTGATAATTCTGATAACGGACGAGCTACTATTGCACAAGCATTACCGTTGTTGGCCAAGGCAAACGCGAATCTGCCCGGAAACATTGTCGTTACGATGTTTCTGGATGCCAAAATTGATGAGATTGCCGACATTTTTAGTCAGGGAACTGCGGCGGAGCGAGGCAACATTTATTCATTGTTGATGCAAGTGGCGCCTTCGTTGGAGAATCGTTTTTCCAAGATACAAAAAAACGGATGAAAATACAGTATGCTATATTCATTATACATTGAAAATTACATTTTAATTGAGCGTCTCAAGATTGATTTTGACGAAGGGTTCTCTGTTATTACCGGTGAAACTGGAGCAGGGAAGTCGATCATTTTGGGTGCGTTGGGACTGATTCTTGGACAACGCGCCGATTCGAAGGTGATTCGGGACGGAGCGGCAAAATGTGTGGTCGAAGGCTCATTCTCCATTGCGGCATACGATTTACATGCGTTTTTTGAAAGCAATGAATTGGAATATGAAGACGTGACGCTTATTCGACGGGAAATTTATGCTTCGGGCAAGTCTCGCTCGTTTATCAATGATTCTCCTGTGGGTCTGCAACAACTGAAGGAACTTGGCGAAAAGCTGATTGACATTCATTCGCAGCATCAAAATTTACTCCTGCAACATAGCGCTTTTCAGTTGAATGTGGTGGATACCGTTGCCCAAACGGCTTCTTTGCTTAGCCAATATCAACAATCCTTTACCGCCTATCAAGAAAAGCGGAAACAGCTTGCCGACTTGCGTCATTTGGCTCAAAAGAAACAGGCTGATCGGGATTACCTGCATTTTCAATGGAAGCAGTTAGATGAAGCTAATTTGCAAGAAAATGAACAGGAATTACTTGAGCAAGAATTGGAGATGCTTCAGCACGCAGAAGAAATCAAAGGATATTTGCATCGAACGTATGATATTATAGAAGGGCAGGATACTTCGGTCTTGTCACCTTTGCAAGAGGCGATCGTTGCCATGCGTCATGCTTCGCAGGTTTATCCTGCTGTTGGCGAGTTGCAGCAACGCATCGAGACGGTGGCAATCGAGTTGAAGGATATTGCTGGAGAACTCAATAAGCAACAATTGTCGGTTGAAGTGGAACCTGAACGTACCGAACAGGTCAAACTTCGTTTGGATGAAATTTATATGTTGGAACAAAAGCACCGGCTTTCGTCTCTTCCGTTGTTGATTGTTTTGCGCGATCAGTTGGCAGAGCAATTGCAACGCATTGATGCCTTTGATGATGACATTGCTTTGCTTGAAAAAGAAACAACAAGCTTTTTGAAGGAAGTTGAAGCATTTGGAGAGCGTTTGACCATTGCACGCAAAAAATCTTTCCCATTGATTGCAAAACATGTGGAGACGCAATTGAGGCAGTTGGGCATGAAGCATGTTGTATTTCAGCTTGATCGGCAGCAACAATCGGAGTGGACATTGATGGGACGCGACGAGATTCAGTTTCTGTTTTCATCCAATGCTCAAGTGAAGCCGCAACCTGTTGCACAAATTGCTTCGGGAGGCGAAATTTCACGTGTCATGTTGAGTATAAAGTCGTTGATAGCACATACTAAATCGCTTCCAACCATTATTTTTGATGAAATCGATATGGGTATTTCGGGCGAAGTGGCCAATGCGATGTCAATCATCATGAAACAATTAGGCGAGGTGATGCAGGTGATTTCCATCACACATTTGCCACAAATTGCTGCCAGAGGAACGCAACATTACCGTGTTTTCAAGAGTACACAACGTGGCGTTTCGGAGACTACCATCCAGCGCCTGTCAGACGAAGAGCGAATTTCGGAGATCTCGGCCATGTTGAGCGGGGCAACGGTGACGCAGGCAGCTATCGATAATGCCAAACAATTGCTGGCAGGTGGATAATTTTTCTATGCCAAATGGTACATTTCTCCAAAAGAAAGGTTACTTTTGTAAAAAAAACGGAAGCGTATGAAGCATGGTTTACTATACTTATTTTTATTCTTTTTTCTGTTGATATTAAGTCCTTTGCAGGCGCAAAGCCCAAAGGTGTATATGGAACAGTATAATACATCGCAACGAATCTTGATCGTTGTGAATGATAGTCATGTGATGACGGTGACAAATGCTCCTGCCAATTCTATATTGCAGATATTTAGTTTGGTGGGGACGAAAGTTGCAGAAAAAAGAGTGGTTTATAATCGACAAGAGTTTACGCTGGATTTGCCGGTGGGCTATTATATTGTTCGCGTTGGCGATCAAACGCAGAAAATCACGATTCGATAGATGGGGATCATTAATAAAACAGCCGCTTTCTTTACTAAAAAGGAAGCGGCTGTTTTATTAATGTGTTTTAGTCTAATGAGTGAATGACTAATCCTGAACGCAGCTTTGGTTCAAACCACGTGGTTTTTGGCGGCATGATGTTGCCGCTGTCGGCAATATCGATCAGTTGCTTCATTGATACAGGGTAAAGCGCTAATGCCATACGCATTTCGCCGCTGTCAACGCGTTGCTGTAAGGTTTCTAAACCTCGGATGCCTCCTACAAAATCAATGCGTTTATCACTCCTCAAATCTTTAATATTCAATATTTTGTCCAAAATGTAATGCGACGAGATAGTAACATCCAACACATCAATCGGATCGTTGTCATTGTACGTGTCAGGTTTTGCTTTCAATTCATACCATTTGTCTGAAAGATAGAGCGAAAAATGGTGAAGCGCATTGGGTTTGATGGGCGTTGTCCCTTTTATGTTGATATCGAAGAATTTGGATAATTGCGATAGAAAAGCTTCGTCGCTCAACCCATTGAGGTCTTTTACCACGCGGTTGTAGTCCATAATGGAGAGTTGATTGTCAGGGAAACATACCGCCATGAAGAAGTTATATTCTTCGTCGCCGCGATGGTTTGGATTGTGCAGTTTCTTTTCGTTTCCCACCAAAGCTGCTGCCGCCGAGCGATGATGACCATCGGCAATGTACATAGCAGAAAAACCGGCAAAGATTTCTGTTATACGTTGAATGGTTTGCGGGTTGGTTATAATCCAAAACAAATGTTCAATGCCATCGGTGGCCGTAAACTGATATTCGGGTTGTTGCAGGGTTATTTGGCTGACAAAAGTGTCGATTTCGTCGTGATGCGGATATGCAAGAAATACCGGTTCCATGTTGGCATTTGTGATGCGGACGTGTTTCATGCGATCTTCTTCTTTATCGCGGCGTGTGAGTTCATGCTTCTTGATTTTCCCGCTCATGTACTCTTCCACTGAGGCTCCGACACAAAGTCCATATTGGGTTCGGCCATTCATTACCTGAGCATAAACGTAGTAGTTAGCGTGCTCATCTTGTACCAACCATCCGTTTTTCTTGAAATGGCTAAAGTTTTCGGCGGCTTTTTCATAAACACGGGCATCGTGTTCGTCAGTACCAATGGGAAAATCTATTTCCGGTTTAATGATATGATAAAGAGATTTTTCGTTATCGTCCGCCTCAATGCGGGCTTCTTCGGAGTTTAATACGTCGTAGGGACGCGATGCAATTTGTTCAACCCATTGTTTGGGAGGGCGT
>JAJZHJ010000191.1 GCA_021804525.1 Bacteroidota bacterium
ACAATATAGCATCGGGATTTTTTCCTGTAACTTTTATTTTTCCCGTTTCTTTCAAGGTGGTAAGATTGAATACAGTAACGGATGAATCTTTGCCATCGGAAATAAATCCTTTGTTGAGGTCGTATGCAAATGCGACGCCATGCACACCAGGAGTGTTAGGAATGACGGCAATCGGTTGGTCTGTTTTCAGATCAACAACATTTACTTGGGTTGCATGTGAAACAAACAAACGGTTGTGAAGTTCATCAACTGACAAATAATCCCAAAAGCCGGTACCAGGTAGTGAAATCCGCTGAATGATCTTGTAGTTTGCAGTGGTCGATTGTGCCGAGACATTGACTGAAAGCAAAAGAAACATGAGGCATGTAAGGTTCAAAAACCAATTTTTTTTCATTGTGATGAGATTTGAAGTTGTTGTAAAAACCAATGACATGAATAAATTTATTACGTGCAAAAGCGTGATAAAGATACTCCCTTTTGGTTATATTTCAAAACGATACTGTAATTCTGTGGAAACCTCCTCAAAAATATATCTTTCGTGCATAAGCGAAGAGTCCTTGAACGGAATGATACGAACAAGCACTTCATTGGCAGAAGTCAGATCAGATGCACCTTGTTTCTTCAGATAGAGAGCGATTGCCCAATAAATTTCGTAAGTGTCCTGTTTTGAGCTGATAAAAGTTTGTTGATCAATAATAGATCGAATGTTAAATGCCAGGGTGCCCACACAATAGGCTGCTGTCATAAATCCGATACTGCATTGCCAACTATTTGTCGATTGGCACCAATTGCTTGCTATGGAAGCTGCGTCGGGCGATTTTGAAAAGAGGTTTCTGGCTGTTTGTTCCGCTAATTCGATGTTATGAATGTCTTTCAGCCAAGTCGTTGCTTTCTCTTCATTCATCATTTCAGTGGGAAATAATAGGGTTGCCAAAAGTTTGGTTTCACGAATGTTCTCATCCCAAAGCCGTTGTGCCAATAACGCATCGTGCTGAAGCGTATCGGCCAATTGTTTCAGATCGGGGATTGAAACCCCATAATTTAAGCTATAACGGATGCCTTTGGCTTCCATGCTTTCGGAAACAATGCCGTTTTTGTGCAGATAGATATTCTTTTTAATATAAACAAGTTGCTTTTCGAGAGTTGAAGGTAAAATCTGAAATGATGCTTGCATGATAGCCGAGATTGAATAGTTGACGTGAATGTACGGGATTTTTTTGTCAAAAAGTTTGCTCCATACCAATATTTATCGTACTTTTGCAGTGTAATTAAACGGTGGCTGTAGCTCAGTTGGTTAGAGTAGTGGATTGTGGTTCCATTGGTCGTGGGTTCAAATCCCATCTGCCACCCACCAAAAAGAGAAGAGTAGTCAAAACTGGCTACTCTTTTTTATTGCCGCTTATTGTACAAGTATTTGTTCTTCAACGGGCATAGGTGGCTCTTCGTCTTTTTGCTTCTTATCTTGTTTTTCTTGTTGCATTTGTTTCAATTTTTCTAACTCAGTTTTTTTTTTGTGTCCAAATGTAAGCGCAATTCCAACTTGGCAATTCATGTATTTTGATTTAAACGGATAGCCATCTTTGGTATAATAGAGCGGAATATAATCACTGCTCAAAAAGAAATTAAGAGGACCCGCAATGACATTCAAACCTAATCCAATAGTACCGAGGCTACCATTGAGTACAGAGTAACTCAAGGATGCGTTGAACCAGTAAGCCGGACGATAATTGGCCGAAAGCGTTAATTCGTCATACAGATATGTGCCGCCGAAAGCATTTTGCCACAGCATTCCGAAAGTCATTTTGTCGTTCAGTACGCTGTACTCTGCTCCCAAACGTAAACGGCCATTGAGCGACGTGGTGTATCCATTGCCATTTGAACCATAAGTAAAAGCGCTTTTAATTGAGTCCCCCAATTGTTTGCTAAAACTGGTATTGCTACTATTTAGTGTTACATTCATTCCAGAAAACGAGGTGCTATTCGTCATTTGCGCTCCCCAACTGCTTTTGTACCAATGAATAAATCCAAGATTAGTTAATGCGGCTGATATATGAAAATTGTCGAGAACGGCATAATTCATTCCCAAATCGAATCCCATACCAAATCCTACAATTTTTCCCCATCCTTTTTTATCGGCATTTGCAAAATTAGGTGACCCGTCACTGTTTTGGGGAATGTCAAAAGGTGTTGTGATATGTGCTGTGCCTTCTCCTACCAATTGTACTATTTGCCGATTGACATTCAGATCAAATTGGCTAAAAGAAGCATCAGCATGGGCTTGCCCGAAAAGCAGTTTCACTTTGGCCCCAACACTTAATTGATCAGTCACTTGACGTGCGTATCCAAAGGCTGTCTCTAAATATTCTGACTCGTTTATTCCTAATGTTCTTAGGTTAAAATGGTTGGTGTTGATTGTGTCTGGAGTTCCTTTCAAGAGAAGCGATAGTAAATCTTTCGGAACATTGACATTACTGCTCATACGTTCGCTTACCCCGAATGTAAAATAATTTTGTTTGATCTTAAATCCAAATCCAAGAATATTGATGCGGCTTTGAAAGGTCATGTTTGTCGTGCTGTGTAGCGTATTCAAAAATGCATCAGGATTTGCGTCTGGATGGAAGACGGTAATTGTCTTTCCATTGTATGGTAGTAACAAGTCATTCAAAGTGAATGAATTATTGCCTGAGATGAGTGAAATTCCGGAAATAATAGGCAGATTCACGTAGAAATTTTGCGTGGGAATGAATGCCGGATTGAGATCATTGCGTGTGGGTACATTCTCCATGTAGTAGAGTGTACTTACCTGAGCTGAAACAGAATTTCCTGTTAACGCGCAGATAACCATTATTGTAACGAGAAGGAATAAAAACTTCATAGCATAGTGAATGTGATGATTTTGGATGATAGATTCTTTCGGCTTAATGGTTAAAAGAGATACCATTTGCGTATGCGCTAACTTTCACTTTCACAAAATCAGCTGCATTCACAGTTAATGGTGTTTGAATATCTTTGCCTTGTAATGTATATGTCAATAATAGATAACTTGCTTGTTGTAAGTCACTATAATTAAAAGATAGTTTAAAGTACTGATCTGTTTGAGTTCCGGTGGTAAGCACAGGACGCCCAGATGTATCCACATTGGCTGTGACTTTTAGTGTCACATTCTGCGGCGTGCCAACAATTTGCTGGTTACTGTTTAGCAACGAAGCGGATAACCCAATTTGTGCGGAGGTATTATTGTCTGCTATAAGCCACAAAGCCATTTCATTTACATTGGTTTTATTCAGAAAATCGTGAAAGGATTGGTTGTTAATCGTGACGGTATCGCTCATGTAAATGGTTGCTCCTGGATTGAACGTCAAGGGAATGACAGCATAAGGCAATATTTGAAATGTGTCATTTTGTGTCACAAATTGATTCCTTACAATGGTATCCGAACGTGAAAAACCCGAAAAAGTGAACGCCACGGTGTTTATTCCAGGCAACGTAAACAGATTGTCAATATGCCCATTGTTTTTATCAAATGTCAGCGTATTAGTTCCCCACGATCCAACTCTTGCCGGCATGTTATACAAAGGGAAATTTTTTGATAGCGACCCGTTATCAAAGGTTGCCGACAACGTGTTATTCGGCTGACTTGTATCATAACTGGTGATACTGTTGACTTTAAAATCCAAGGGAAGGCGAGCATTGGTTTTCATTACCAATTTAACTTGTGGATTTGTAAATGGTAATATGCTGTTCGACTGAATAAAATTATTCATAAAGCCCAAATCAATAGTTCCGGTTTGCGGTGGAACATTAAATGAAAATTGTCCGTACATGGCGCTGAAGTTCACATTTTTCAAGGTCACAGTGTAGTTGAAATAGGAGCTATTTGTAATGGTAACGTTATTTGCCGGTGTCAACTCTTGTAGAAGTACTTTCATGGGAAATTTCCCGTTACTGTTTGGTTTGGCCACGAACTTAGAAAATGTAAAAGTGATGGGCTGATTGTTTAAATTACTTGCGTACCCAACTTGAGAATACGATGTGGGAGTAATGCCAACAAAAACAGTTGGGTCGGGAGTTATGGTTATGCTGGCTTGGTTGTTATTGAAATTAATATTGCTGTTGAGTGTTAGTACGAGCTGCATGCTGTTCACGGCAACGCTATCCAGCTCGGTAATATTTTGAGAAGATAATTGCTTTAAATCAAAAGCAACATTTTCATAAGTGGCTAATTGGTTGTTAATCACTGTTGCTGCTGCAGAACCTGTAAAACCATTAAAATCTACGCTTTGTGTGACTGGGACATCTTGCAATCCGACATTTAGATTAAAATTGTATGGAACTGTCGGATTGTAATAAAGATACATAGTACCCGTGTTGTCTTGCGAAAGATTAGTGGCATTTAATTTATTCAGAAATTGGCTGATG
>JAJZHJ010000192.1 GCA_021804525.1 Bacteroidota bacterium
TTGGAGATTCTGCTTACACTTTTTGTGTCGGCGAAGTGTCAGATGATATCAAGTTACTATTAAAAACAACGAAAGAGTCTCTTTATTTGGGAATTGAACAAGCGGTTGATGGAAATAGGTTGGGTGATATTGGGTATGCTGTTCAGTCACATTGTGAATCACGCGGATTTTCTGTTGTTCGTGATATGGTTGGTCATGGAGTTGGCAAAGAAATGCATGAGGATCCTCAGGTTCCAAATACAGGACGAAGAGGGAATGGTGTTAAGTTGCGTAATGGTATGACAATCGCTATTGAGCCAATGATAACTGTAGGAACATATCGCCTTATTTATGAAAAGGATGGTTGGACAACTAGAACTGCAGATAAAAAATGGGCAGCTCATTTTGAACACTCTATAGCAATTCGGGAAGGGAATGCTGATATTCTTTCTACTTTTGATTATATCGAACAGGTTGTAGGTGTCTTATAAACTTTTAGTAATAATATTTTTTCAGATCGTAATCATTTATGCCAAAACAATCAGCTATTGAGCAAGATGGTACTATAACAGAAGCATTGTCAAATGCTATGTTTCGTGTGGAATTGCAAAACGGTCATGTGATAACCGCCCATATTTCAGGTAAAATGAGGATGCATTATATCAAAATTTTGCCTGGCGATAGAGTGCGAGTTGAAATGTCTCCTTACGATTTATCAAAAGGGCGTATTTCATTCCGTTATAAATAAAAGTGGTGGCATAGTATATGTGATGCTCTCTAGGTGCGTTAAGAGAGTGTGTTGTTAGTTGCAATAAATTTATTTAAGGTTATACCAATATGAAAGTAAAAGCATCCATTAAAAAACGTACCCCAGAATGTAAAATTGTAAGACGAAAGGGGCGTCTATATGTAATAAACAAGAAGAATCCTAAGTACAAACAACGGCAGGGTTAATATTTTAATATCTGATATATGGCTATAAGAATAGTAGGAGTAGATTTGCCTCAAAACAAAAGAGGTGAGGTTGGATTGACTTATATCTACGGAATAGGTCGTAA
The DNA here is from genome assembly GCA_021804525.1 of Bacteroidota bacterium. Taxonomy (GTDB): domain Bacteria; phylum Bacteroidota; class Bacteroidia; order Bacteroidales; family Paludibacteraceae; genus Microbacter. The sequence goes on from JAJZHJ010000192.1 coordinate 1,038, forward strand.
TAGTTCGAAACAAATCTTGAACGAAGCTGGAGTTGATTTAGATACAAAAGTAAAAGATTGGACTGACGATCAAGCAGCTAAAATCCGTGAAATTATTGGTGCTAAGTTTAAAGTCGAAGGTGATTTGCGTTCTGAAGTGCAATTGAATATAAAACGTTTAATGGACATTGGTTGCTATAGAGGTGTTCGCCATCGTTTGGGATTACCCTTGAGAGGCCAAAGCACAAAAAACAATGCTCGTACCAGGAAAGGCAAGAAAAAGACTGTTGCCAATAAGAAAAAGGCAACCAAGTAACGAATAACTTAGCAAATATTTTTACGATATGGCAAAAAAAGCAGTCGCCACTAAAAAAAGAGTGGTCAAAGTTGATGGTGTTGGACAGTTGCATGTTCACTCTTCGTTCAACAATATTATTGTAACGTTAACTAATGGAGACGGACAAGTTATTTCATGGTCTTCTGCCGGTAAAATGGGATTCCGTGGTTCTAAAAAGAATACACCTTATGCTGCTCAAATGGCAGCTCAAGATTGTGCGAAGGTTGCTCTTGATCTTGGGTTGAGAAAGGTGAAAGCATATGTAAAAGGCCCGGGTAATGGTCGCGAATCTGCTATTCGAACTATTCATGGAGCTGGTATTGAAGTCACTGAGATTGTAGATGTAACGCCTCTGCCTCACAATGGATGTCGTCCTCCAAAGCGTAGAAGAGTTTAATTCGTGTCTATCATCATTTCCAGTTGCGCTTGATAGTAATTGAAGTTGATGATGGAGTGAATAAGAGTAATAATAATGTATTAATAATAGAACAATGGCAAGATATATTGGTCCAAAATCAAGAATTGCACGTAAATTTGGAGAGCCTATTTTTGGCCCTGATAAAGTATTAGCAAAAAAGAATTATCCTCCGGGTCAACATGGTAGCGGAAGGCATAAAAAATCTTCAGAATATGGAATTCAGTTGAGGGAAAAACAAAAAGCAAAATACACGTATGGTGTTTTGGAACGACACTTCCGATTGTTGTTTGAAAAAGCTCAAGCCGCAAAAGGTATTACTGGTGAGGTGTTGTTGCAACTACTTGAATCTCGTTTAGATAACGTTGTTTTTCGTTTAGGGCTTTCTCCTACTCGCGATGGTGCTCGCCAATTAGTCAGTCACCGTCATATCTTAGTAGATGGAGATGTTCTTAATATTCCGTCCTATCAAGTGAAACCTGGTCAAATAGTTTCAGTTCGCGAAAAAGACAAGTCTATGGCTGTCATTTCTGAAGCTTTAAACGGGTTTAATCATAGTAAATATCCATGGATGGAGTGGGACCGAAATTCGATGTCAGGTAAGTTTCTCCATCTTCCGGAACGTTCAGACATTCCTGAAAATATTAAGGAACAATTAATTGTCGAATTGTATTCAAAATAATCTCTTTATCTATGTCAATATTAGCATTTCAAAAACCCGATAAAGTGATCATGCTGGAATCGGAAGAGACAAAAGGCTCTTTTGAGTTTCGCCCTCTTGAACCTGGCTTTGGTATTACAATTGGGAATGCATTACGTCGTATTCTTCTCTCTTCTCTTGAAGGGTATGCCATCACTTCAATCAAAATTGATGGGGTTGAGCATGAATTTTCGACAGTTCCCGGCGTTATGGAAGATGTAACGAACATAATTCTCAATTTGAAGAAAGTTCGTTTCAAGCAGTGTGTTGATGACGTAGAAAATGAGAAAGTAAGTATTTTAGTTTCGGGAAAAGACTCATTTACTGCGGGAGACATTGGACGTTACTTAACAGGTTTTGTAGTTCTAAATCCAGATCTATTGATTTGTAGCATTGATCCGAATTTTTCGCTTCAACTTGATTTAACTATCAACAAAGGGCGAGGTTATGTGCCTGCAGAAGAGAATAAATTTACCACGGGAGAGATTGATGTTATTCCTATTGATGCCATTTTCACTCCTATTGTTAATGTCAAATATGCAATAGAAAACTTTCGGGTTGAACAAAAGACGGATTATGAGAAGTTGATTCTCGAAATAATGACTGACGGGTCAATTCATCCGAAAGATGCCTTACGTGAAGCTGCTAAGATTTTAATTCAGCATTTTATGTTGTTTTCTGATGAGAAAATTGCTGTTGAAACGGTAGAAGAAACAGTGGATGAAGAATTTGATGAAGAAGCATTGCGCATGCGTCAATTATTCAAAACAAAAATGGTTGATTTAGACCTTTCAGTACGAGCACTAAATTGTCTGAAAGCTGCTGATGTGGAAACACTTGGGCAGTTGTGTTCATTCAACCGGAATGATTTGCTTAAGTTTCGTAATTTTGGCAAGAAGTCATTGAATGAATTAGATGCTAAATTAGAGTCTTTGCATCTCTCTTTTGGCATGGATCTGACAAAATATAAATTAGATAAAGATTAAAAGCAATGAGACACAATAAAAAATTCAATCATTTAGGCCGTACTTCATCCCATAGAAAGGCGATGTTGTCAAACATGGCTTGTTCTCTTATCAAACATAAACGTATTGCAACTACTACGGCTAAAGCTAAAGCATTGCGGGTTTATATTGAACCATTATTAACTAAAGCTAAGGATGATAGTACTCATTCACGACGTACTGTGTTTAGTTATCTACAAAACAAGGATATTGTAACGGAATTGTTTCGGGATGTTGCTCAAAAGATTGCGAATCGTCCAGGTGGTTATACACGAATCTTAAAAACAGGATTTCGTCTTGGTGATGCTGCTGAAATGTGCATCATTGAATTGGTGGATTACAATGAGAATATGCTGAAAGAGAAAGCTGTGAAAAAGGCTTCGCGCACGCGTAGAGCTAGTGCTAAGAAGGCTACACCAGTTGCTCAAGAAGCAAAAAAACAAGAAGCTGCAGAAACTGTTTCAACTGAAGCCTCAACCGCAGAATAAGTTTTAGTAAATTATAAAGCACGTGAAAGGTTGCCTTTCGTCTTAGACGAGGCAGCCTTTTTTGTTTCTTTATACAGAGACGATATAAAGAAATAGTTTTCAACTGTGAGGTGAAAATCTCTGTGCGGTGCTGCTTTTTTCTTATCTTTGAAGTGATTTATTTATTGTGTTAAGTAGTTGCATGGCTGATTATCTTGACTACTACTTTTTTCATAAGAAACTTACAATCTCTATCTTTTTTGTTATGAATTCATTTGTACACGTGCATGTACACTCGCACTATTCAATTTTGGACGGTATGTCTAAAATTAATGAGTTGGTTGATAAGGCAATTTCTTCTGGAATGCCTGCTTTAGCATTAACTGATCATGGGGCTATGTTTGGCATTAAAGAGTTTTTTGATTACGTTGAAAAAAAAAATGAGCCCATTATTGCTGAGATGCAGTCTGTAGAT
>JAJZHJ010000193.1 GCA_021804525.1 Bacteroidota bacterium
ACTCACAAATCGGTGATTTATTATCGAAAGGAGAAAGATTGTTTGCAAACCAAGCAAGCCCCTATACAGGCCGAGATACGTTGATGCGTATTCCATCTTATTTAACTCGTTTCCCAGGAGGAGCTTATAAAGTGGACAATGGAACCAATGCAGGCGGTGACTACAGCGAAATGCGCGGTGGCGTTTATTATTCGTGGGGTTGGGGAAATGTGGGATTAGCAAAAGATTATATCGAATGGGGCGATAACTATCACGGATCCAATATTTTGTCTGGAAATTCACCTTCATTTCCATTTATTGCTTTCAATATCAAACCAGTTGATTGGTTTGAGCTTAACTATTTTCATGGTTGGCTGACTTCTGATGTATATGATTCTACCGATTATTATACCTACAACACGGGACAAAAAGAATATCGCTACAAAAACAAGTTTATTGCTGCGGATATGATCACTTTTCGTCCGACCCGCGAACTTTATCTTTCGTTTGGGAATTCAATTATCTATTCCGAACGTTCCATTCAACCGGCTTACCTGATTCCATTAGCATTCTACAAATCAATGGATCACTCTTTAACCATGGGATCTGAAAACCAAAACTCTCAAATGTTTTTTAATCTCAGCTCGCGGAATATTCGTCATTTGCATCTGTTTTTGTCAACCTACATCGATGAATTTTCGGTGTCGCGATTAAGCGCTTCCAACCCTCAGAAAAATCCTATTTCGTGGAAGCTTGGCGGTGAACTGAGTGATTATCCTTTTCAGGATTTTTCATTCATCGGAGAATTTACTCGAACGTATGCTTTAACCTATAAGCATTTTATTCCAAGTCTCGATTTTACTTCGGGAGGGTACACGCTTGGAAGCTATTTGTGGGATAACGCTCAAGAAATTTATCTGGCAGCTACGTACAAACCAATTCGTGGTTTGTTGCTGAAAGGATCATACACCTATGCCGTTCATGGAAACGAATATGATTACGTTCATGCGCTGGCCGATGATATTTTAGCACAACCATTTATGAAAGACAAAGTGTGGCAAAACAAAACAGCTTCTTTGCATGCTACCTACGAAATGGTGAACAATGTATTTCTCCTTTTTGATGTTGATTACAGCGATATAACAGGATATACACCAACGGATCCGAAAGGGCCGGGTGAATATCGTTCAAATGCTCAGGGATATTTGGATATGTACACGCCTTTATTCTTGCAAGGGAAAAAATTTACTGTTACCTTTGGCGTAAATGTCGGCTTATAGCATAACGTGACTTAAAAAAACATGCGCCAGATACAAATGGTTGACTTAAAGAGTCAATACGATAAAATAAAAAACGACGTCAACGCCCAAATGCAGCAAGTGATGGACGCTGCATCGTTCATCAAAGGTGAAAAAGTGGCTACCTTTCAACGCCATTTGGAAAATTACTTGAATGTAAAACATGTCGTTCCGGTTGGGAATGGCACCGATGCGTTGCAAATTGCTCTGATGTCTTTAGGCCTTCACCCGGGTGATGAAGTCATAACGCCGACGTTTACTTTTATTGCAACAGTCGAGGTAATTGCTTTGTTAGGATTAACACCAGTGCTGGTAGATGTCGATCGTGAAACATTTTGTATGTCGCCGGATGCCGTTCGTAGAGCGATTACTGAAAAAACAAAAGTAATTTTACCGGTACATCTCTTTGGACAAAATGCTGACATGGAATCATTGAGAGCCATTGCACAAGAGCACAAACTTTATGTGGTGGAGGATGCTTGTCAGTCGATGGGATCTCATTATACCTTTCAAAATGGCGAGAGCTATGCTTCCGGCTGTATGGGAAATATAGGTTGCACTTCGTTCTTCCCGTCAAAAAACCTAGGTTGCTTTGGCGATGGAGGTGCCCTTTTTACAAATGATGACGCGCTGGCAGCAACTATTCGCTCTCTTGCAAATCACGGTATGGAAGTTCGTTATCATCACGATCGGATTGGAGTCAACTCACGATTGGATAGCTTGCAGGCAGCTGTGCTGGATGTAAAACTTGCTCATTTGGATCAATACATTGCAGCACGACAATCGGCAGCGGAATTTTATAATCGAGCTTTGACTGATTGTGACAAAATAACTATACCGGGACATCAGCCTCAATCAACACATGCCTTTCATCAATACACGGTTCTTTTGCATGATTTAGATAGAAACACGATACAAGCCAAGTTGACTGCAAAAGGCATCCCTTCGATGGTTTACTATCCGATTCCTATACATTTACAAAAAGCATATGTTTATCTGGGACATAAAACCGGTGATTTTCCAATAGCGGAGCACCTTTCGCAACAAGTACTTTCGTTGCCAATGCACACCGAATTAGATGAAGAGCAACTAAACTACATTGTCACTTCATTGAAAGAAGCATTGCAATAGAAAACCCAAAAACAACATAAAAACAGTCTTTTAATTATCATATATGGCCTATTTTGCTCACGAAACAGCAGTGATTGATCATCCCTGTATTATTGGTGATGAAACAAAAATTTGGCATTTTTCGCATATTATGTCACGTTGCGTGATTGGCGACAATTGCAATATTGGTCAAAATGTAGTTGTTTCGCCGGATGTCGTGCTTGGACGAAATGTGAAGGTGCAAAATAATGTTTCGATATATTCAGGTGTGATTTGTGAAGACGATGTATTTTTAGGCCCTTCTATGGTTTTCACCAATGTGATGAATCCCCGTAGTGCAGTGAATCGTCATGCCGAATTCAAAAAAACTATTGTTCACCAAGGCGCTTCCATTGGAGCTAATGCCACCATTGTATGCGGCATCAATATTGGCGAATATGCCATGATTGGCGCAGGCGCTGTTGTGACAAAAGATGTAAAACCTTATGCATTGGTTGTCGGGAATCCAGCCCGTCAAATGGGTTGGGTGAGCGCTTATGGAATAAAATTGCACTTTGACGAACAAGGTCTTGCAACTTGTTCTGAAACAGGTGAGGTGTATCATTTGCAAGATCACAGTGTTACAAAATTAATTACTTCAAAATGAGTCGTATAATAAAATTTGCTGTCGTAGGGCAAGGTCATATCGGAAAACGTCATGCCGAAATGATTCGTCGCGAACCGAATGCCGAATTGATTGCCGTGTGTGATATTTTGTCGAAAGAACAATTGGGCTTAACTAACTTGCAGGAGCGATTCTTTTCTTCGATTGATGAGCTGCTGAATGCCAATCTAAACATTGATGTAGTAAATATTTGTACTCCAAATGGGTACCATGCTGAATATGCTATTCGTGCTCTGGAAAAACGGTACCATGTCGTGATTGAAAAACCGGTTTCGCTCACACGCGCTGACGCTGAACGCATCTTGCATACATCCTTATCCGTGTCGCGTGATGTGTTTTGTGTAATGCAGAACCGTTATTCACCACCATCGGTGTGGCTCAAAGAATTAATAACGAATAAAACGTTGGGGGACATTTTTCTGGTGCAGCTTAACTGCTATTGGAATCGTGATGCACGTTATTATAAAGCTGGCAACTGGCATGGAGATCAGCAATTGGATGGTGGCACCTTGTTCACGCAATTTTCGCATTTCATCGATATTATGTATTGGCTATTCGGAGATATTACAAACATTCATGGCAATTTCAAAGATTACATTCACCAACAATTAACTGATTTTGAAGATAGTGGTGTGGTTACATTTGACTTTTTACAAGGTGGAATGGGAGTCCTGAATTATTCAACGGCTATATGGGACGCTAATTATGAAAGCAGTATCACCATAATTGGAGCACAAGGCACAGTGAAAGTTGCCGGTCAATATATGAATGAAGTAACTTATTGTCATGTGAAAGATTATGAAATGCCTGAACTGGCAGCATCTAATCCACCCAATGACTATGGTCTGTACAAAGGTTCAGCGCAAAATCATCACTACATCATTCGTAATGTGATTGAAAAACTCTCGGGCAATAGTCCTATTACCACCAACTTGCTGGAAGGAATGAAGGTAACCGAAATCATCGAAAGAATCTACCATGTTCGAGATGAACAGTGGAAAAAACTCAGGTAACGTATAATAAATCAATTCACTATGATTCAACGTATTCAAACTGTCTATTTATTTGTTGTTGGCGTATTGTCGGTCATTGTATTCTTTTCACCGATAGCTGCCATCATCACAAAGGCTACTGTTTTTGAATTATCTTATCATGGATTCACTTCCTCACCTCCGATTGACGCATTGCATTCCTCAACATGGGCATTGACGCTGGTAGGGGTATTAATTCCGGTTGTTGCGTTTATCACCATTTTTTTATTCAAGAAAAGAAAGCTGCAAGTGACGATGTGTTATATCAATTTTCTGTTGATTGATGCCTATTACATCGTTGCAATTTCCTCATTGTGGTTT
>JAJZHJ010000194.1 GCA_021804525.1 Bacteroidota bacterium
AAGATTTTTCTTGTTTTATTTTTCAATAAAAGAACCCTACCTTTGTTTATTATAATACATTGCATTTAAATCAATGCATCAAGCTCATATTTATTGATTTACATCAAGCTAATCGTTCAAAAAAAAATCAAGATGAAAAGAGAATATTTTGTTGATCGTCATAATGGCATTACAAAAAAAGAGATGCCACGTATGCTATCTGCTATTGGAGTTGACACATTAAATGACTTGATTGATCAGACTATACCGTCAGATATTAGACTTAAAACACCGCTTCAATTGCCACCAGCAATGAGTGAATACGCTTACAGTAAACACATTAACACATTAGCAGAAAAAAATAAACTCTTTGCAACATACATTGGCATGGGGTATTACAATACAATTACGCCTGCTGTGATTTGGCGCAATATATTTGAAAATCCGGTTTGGTACACATCATACACACCTTATCAAGCGGAAATTTCTCAAGGTCGACTCGAAGCATTACTCAATTTTCAAACAATGGTTAGTGAGTTAACTGCTCTTCCTCTTACCAATGCCTCGTTGCTCGACGAAGCAACGGCAGCAGCCGAAGCCATGACCATGTTTCACAATACACGCAGCAAAGGACAAGAACAAGCAGGCATAAACACGTTATTGGTCGACAAAGAATGCTGGCCACAAACACTTTCAGTACTTCAAACGCGCTCGATCCATCAAGGCATCACCTTGCTCATCACCGATATTTCCACGTTCGATTTCTCTACTCCGGTGTTCGGAGCCATCGTACAATACCCAAATGCCAATGGAGAACTTGTCAACTATGCCTCCTTTGTGGAAAAAGCGCATGCACACGAATGTCGTGTCGCAGTTGCAACCGATTTACTGGCATTGACTCTCTTAACTCCACCTGGTGAATGGGACGCCGATGTAGCATTTGGGTCTACACAACGGTTTGGGATACCTATGAGCTATGGCGGGCCATCAGCAGCCTTTTTTGCAACGCGCGACACGTTCAAACGTGATATTCCGGGACGAATTATCGGCATATCAAAAGATACGCAAGGAAGACCAGTTTACCGACTGGCACTGCAAACACGCGAACAACATATCAAGCGCGAAAAAGCAACATCTAACATCTGCACGGCACAAGCATTACTTGCCACAATGGCAGGATTCTATGCTGCTTATCACGGTCCAGAAGGATTGAAATCCATTGCACAAAACATTCATCGACACACTGCTACAGTAGCCAAAGTATTAGAAACTTTAGGTTTCTATGTACTTAACACTCATTTTTTCGATACTATTAAAGTGAGTTGCCCCGCTTCTGTTTCGGTGAAAACTCTCAAAGAAAATGCGTTAAGACAGCATATTAATCTTCGCTATTTTCCATCAGGAGAAATTGGTATCAGCATAGATGAAACTACGGATGACGAAGCAGTTTCACTTCTCATCAAACTATTTTCGACAACGATCGTCAATTTGTCGTCCGTCACTTATTTTGAAAACAACGACATACAATTACCGGAACATTTACAACGCACATCTTCCTTTTTGCAACAACCCGTTTTCAACAGTTATCATTCAGAAACTGAAATGATGCGCTATATCAAAAGGTTAGAACGGCGTGACATGTCGTTGGCACACTCTATGATTTCATTGGGTTCCTGCACTATGAAGTTGAATGCAGCTTCCGAAATGCTTCCGTTAAATCATCCTGGTTGGGGGTCGCTACATCCTTTTGTGCCAATTGATCAAGCTGAAGGATATCATGAATTGTTTGCTGAACTGAAAAACTATTTAGCCGAAATAACAGGACTTCCCGCTGTCACTTTCCAACCTAACTCGGGAGCTGCAGGCGAATACACCGGATTAATCACTATTCGCAACTATTTCAAAAAGAAAGGAGAAACGCAACGCAATGTCGTCTTAATACCTTCTTCGGCACACGGCACCAATCCGGCCAGCGCTATACAAGCTGGCTTTGAAGTCGTAGTGGTGGCTTGTGATGAACGTGGTAATGTCGATGTTGCCGATTTACATGCTAAAGCCGAGCAACACAGCAATCGGTTAGCTGCTTTGATGATCACCTATCCGTCCACGCACGGAGTCTTTGAAAGTGCCATTCGCGATATTTGCACTACCATTCACAATCATGGAGGTCAAGTTTATATGGACGGAGCCAACATGAATGCACAGGTTGGATTAACGTCGCCGGCAACAATCGGAGCCGATATTTGTCATTTGAATTTACACAAAACCTTTGCCATTCCTCATGGCGGGGGAGGTCCTGGCGCAGGACCGGTTTGCGCAGCCAAACACCTTGCTCCATATCTACCGCAACATCCTGCAATTGACGACCCTATTACATATACAGCCGTTGCAGCAGCGCCTTACGGGAGTGCCAGTATTTTAACTATTTCATATGGTTACATTCGGATGATGGGAGCAGACGGGTTGACAGAAGCTACGAAAATAGCCATTCTCAATGCAAACTATTTAGCTGCTAAACTGAAAGACACTTATGGCATTGTTTATGCTGGAGAAAACGGACGAGTCGGTCACGAAATGATTCTTGAATGTCGTCATTTCAAAGCAACATCAGGAATTACCGAAACAGATATTGCCAAACGACTGATGGACTTCGGATTTCATGCTCCTACTCTTTCATTCCCTGTGCACGGTACATTGATGGTTGAACCTACTGAAAGTGAATCGCTATCTGAACTCGATCGGTTTGTAGAAACCATGTTGACTATCTATAATGAAATCAAAGAGATTGAAGAAGGGACGGCAGATCGTACTGACAATGTGTTACTCAATTCACCACATTGCGAATATGACGTAATGTCTGACACATGGACTCACTGTTATTCACGGGCAAAAGCAGCTTACCCTCTCGATTGGGTTCGCGACAATAAATTCTGGCTGCAAGTCGGACGGGTTGATAATGCTTATGGAGACCGAAATCTGGTTTGTACATGTAAATAAGAGAAAGCAACAATATACAAATGCCTTACTATCATGAGAATTATTAAATAAAAACCACAATGGAAAATCGCTTGCATTTGCCGGAACCTGCTTTACGCAGATTACCGTGGTATTTATCGTATGCCAAATTAGCATTAGAAAAAGGAGAAACAACTATTTCGTCAACGCAAATTGCATTTGCTATTGGCGTTGATTCATCGGTAGTTGCAAAAGATCTTTCCTACATCGATGTTGCAGGAAAAACGCGTGTCGGATATAGCACCTACACACTTATAGAAGTGTTGGAATCGTTCCTGGGATTTACCCAAAGTCATCCGGCCTTCTTATTTGGTGTAGGTCGATTGGGTGGCGCTCTTTTACAAGACAATGGGTTACGTCAGTTTGGACTTGAAATCATAGCAGGGTTTGATGTAAAATACGAGTTGGCAGGCACCAATATCAACCATATTCCCATCCATCACTTCGATAAAATGTGTGAGCTTCGGCGTAAAACAGGGGTGAATATTGGTGTTCTAACCGTGCCAATCAGTCAAGCTCAAGAAGTAGCTGATTTTTTGATTCAAGTACATTTTAAAGCTATCTGGAATTTTACCCCCATTCGGATTAAAGTGCCTGATGACATTGTTGTTCAAAATACTTCTATCTATGCTCATTTAGCCGTGATGTACAATCGGTTATCCCAACTTAAAGAGGAATAATCCGATTTCAACTTCTCCGATTTAGTATTGCCTCCGTAAACAACCACGAACATGAAAATTTTTGCCATCGGTTGGAACTATCTTGATCATAATAAAGAATTGTCACATAACGATTTGCCTGCAGAACCGACCTTTTTCATGAAAGCCGACACAGCCATCGTCAAAGACAACAAACCTTTTTTCTATCCTTCCTTTTCGCAAGAAATTGACTATGAAACAGAAATCGTGGTACGAATCAATCGGCTTGGAAAAGGTATAGATGAGAAATTTGCACCACGCTATTATGGGGAAATTGGCTTAGGCATTGATTTCACAGCACGTGATATCCAGCGACGACAACGAGAAACAGGGGGGCCTTGGGAAATTTGCAAATCGTTTGACCAATCTGCTCCGATCAGCCATTTTATTCCTATCACACAATTCGATGACGTCCAAAACATACATTTTCATTTGACCATAAATGGAAATACAGTTCAGGCAGGCAATACGCACGACATGCTCTTTCCAATCAACCGCATCATAGCCTATTTAAGTCAATTTTTCACTTTAAAGACGGGTGATTTAATTTTCACGGGTACACCTGCGAATGTTGGGCCAGTACATATTGACGATCATTTACAAGGATTTATTGAAAATAATTTAATGCTCGATTTTTGGGTGAAATGATATTTTGACTACCTTTGACGATAAAATAGTAGCTCAAAGTATGCATCATCGAGCCATCT
>JAJZHJ010000195.1 GCA_021804525.1 Bacteroidota bacterium
TACTATTTGTTTGCCCTCTTATTTTTAATATTTGACGTAGAAATTGTTTTCTTATTTCCTTGGGCAACCGTTATTCGCGAATTAGGCGTGGTTGCCTTAGTTGAAATATTCTTTTTTACGTTGTTCTTGTTTTTGGGACTTTTATATGCATACAAAAAGAAAGCACTCTCATGGATGTAAAGAAAGATTTTATTCCCGAATTTGAGGGAGAAGCCTATAAAGACGACATGGGACGAACGAGTTTCATCGTAACTTCCGTGGATGCCGTTGCCAATTGGGGTCGTAGCAATTCACTATGGCCTTTATCATTTGGAACAAGTTGCTGTGCCATTGAACTTATGAGCACCGTTTCAGCAAAATACGACTGGTCTCGTTTCGGATTTGAAGTGATGCGGGCCAGCCCTCGTCAGTGCGATTTAATTATCGTTGCCGGAACCATAACCCACAAAATGGCACCAGTACTCAAGCGCCTTTACGATCAAATGCCAGAGCCACGCTACGTAATTGCAATGGGCGCATGTGCCGTTTCTGGAGGACCATTTTACTATAATTCGTATGCCGTTGTTCGCGGAGTTGACAATGTGATTCCGGTTGATGTTTACATTCCCGGATGTCCCCCACGTCCCGAAGCACTGATTCATGGCATGATGACCTTACAAGAAAAAATCAAAAAGTCGAAAGCATACGTAATCGAAAAACCAAAAAAAAAGAAGGAAAACAATGACTAAAAAGGAACTCAAACAATACCTTGAAGTTACTTATCCTAACATGGAAGTGAAGGAGACTTTCAATTTTCCATTGCTTCTGGTCAACAAAGAGGATGTGATTCCTGTGCTTACAAAATTGAAAGATGCTTCTGAAACCCGTTTCAACTTTTTATTTTGTGAAACTGCTGTCGATAGAAATCCAAATTTTGAAGTAATTTATCACTTGACATCAACTTATTATCACCACGATTTAGAAGTAAAAGTGATTTTGGAAGATAGAGAAAATCCCATCATTGACTCTGTGTATGGTCTCTGGGAAGCAGCCGACTTATACGAAGATGAAATTTATGACATGTTTGGCATTCGTTTCAAGGGACATCCCAATCTTCGACGCATTATGCTTACAGACGAATGGAACGGATTCCCTCTACGCAAAGATTATCAAGACGATAAAATTATTTCCTTGTAGCCAATTTAGTCAATGGAAAATCAACCTACCCCATCGCCAACCGAACTTAGGACAGAAGAGTTTGTTGTCAATATTGGGCCACAGCATCCGGCCACACACGGTGTACTTCGCATTGAAGCAACGCTCGACGGCGAAACCGTAAAAAACATACTTCCTCATTTAGGATACATCCATCGAGGCATCGAAAAGATGACTGAGTCGATGCCTTACAAGCAATCGATTTATTTGACCAGCCGTATGGATTATCTTTCAGCACACATCAACAATCATGCTTGTTCATTAGCCATTGAAAATGCATTAGGAATTGAAATTCCCGCTCGTGCTAAAGCAATTCGTATAATCATGGATGAGCTACAACGCCTCACTTCACACGAATTGTGGTGGGGATCGTGCGCTATGGATATCGGAGCTGTAACCCCATTTTTTCTTGGGTTTCGCGATCGTGAACGTATTTTAGAAATATTTGAAGCCAATACTGGAAACCGCTTGACGATGCACTACATTGTGCCTGGTGGTGTTATGCGGGACGTTTTACCTACGTTTGTTTCAGACGTCAAGGAATTGCTCAAAAAGATCAAAGGCTACCGCCATGAATACGACCAGTTGATTACCGGCAACTTCATCTTTCAACATCGAACACAAGGCATCGGTTATCTATCAAAAGAACAAGCTATTTCATTAGCATGTTCAGGGCCGGTAGCACGAGCATCGGGCGTGAGTTGTGATGTACGAAAGCATTATCCGTATGATGGTTATGAAAAATTAGATTTCAAGGAAGTAATCGACTATGGTTGTGACAACTGGGCGCGCTATCTGGTGCATATGGAAGAAATGACACAATCCATTCATATCATTGAGCAACTGTTGGATAATTTCCCAACAGGAGACTTCCGCACCAAAATCAAAGGAATCATTAAGTTGCCAGAAGGAGAATATTACCAACGCGTTGAAACAGCCCGCGGCGAATTAGGCGTTTATATTGTAGCCGACGGCAGCAACAAACCCTATCGCATGAAATTCCGCACTCCTTCTTTTTCTAATCTTGGTGCAGTAAAACCCACCACAGTAGGATTAAAGATTGCCGATTTAATGGCCAACATGTCAACGATTGATTTGGTAGTTCCTGATATTGACCGATAAAACAGAGGATATGATTTCAATGATAGAATTTACAGATATTACGGCTTGGATTCACAGCCTTTTGCTGAGTGTATTGACTCCTACGTGGACATATATTGTGGAACTGGCGTTATCAGGCGTTACAGCCTTGGTGGTATTGTTAGTCTGCGTTATAATAATGGTGTACATGGAACGCAAAGTGGCCGGGTTTATGCAACTCCGATGGGGACCAAACCGCGTAGGCCCTTATGGAATTTTCCAAGTCATTGCCGACGTTATCAAACTCTTATTAAAAGAGAGTTTCTCTCCCAATCGTGCCGACAAAGTAATGTTTAACATTGCTCCGGCATTAGCTTTATGCGTTTCACTCATGGCATTAGCACCTATATCATGGGCACCGGGGCTAACCATGTGGGACACCAACATTGGTATTCTATTCATCACGGCAATTTCTTCGATGGGGGTGATTGGAATTTTGATGGCCGGATGGTCAAGTAACAACAAATACTCACTCATTGGAGCCATGCGAAGCGGTGCTCAAATTGTCAGTTACGAACTTTCAGCTGGCTTATCTATTATTACAGCAGTCGCACTTGCCGGTACACTTTCCACAAATGGCATCATCCAATCGCAAGCCGACGGATGGTGGATTCTCAAAGGTCAAATTCCTGCTATCATTGCTTTTTTGATTTATGTCATTGCCAGTACTGCAGAATGTAATCGCGCTCCTTTCGATTTAGCCGAAGCAGAATCGGAACTTACAGCCGGTTATCACACAGAATATGCCGGGATGCAATTCGGAATTTTCTATTTGAACGAATACATCAACATGGCCATTGTATCCATCATTGCATCGACGTTATTTCTGGGAGGATGGATGCCGTTCCATCTGCCTTTTGATTATCCTGTTGTGCAGACATTTAATCACATCATGGATTTCATACCGACATGGATGTGGTTCTTTGGAAAAATGTTTCTTATCATCTTCTTTATGATGTGGTTTCGTTGGACTTTTCCACGCTTACGAATCGATCAATTGCTAAAATTGGAATGGAAATATTTGTTACCAATAAGCATTGTGAACTTACTTTTTGCCGCTGTGATTATTGTTTTGCATTGGCATTTATAGTAGTCTGAAGAAAACAGGGGAACTTAACTTATATAGTTCCTTGCAAGAGGAAAAATTGAATATTAAACCTGGATCAAATGGAACAAACTCCGTGAAATTGGGAAAATGCCATCTGATCTTAGCGCAAAAAAAAATCAAAAATAAACAAATGAAATCACTTTTCAACTATATCAAGGAGGTTATTTATGCCTTCGTGTCGTTGGCTAAAGGATTATTATTGACGCTTCGTTACTTTATTACTATTAAAAAAGTAAATATTACCGAAGAGTATCCCAATAACAGAACAACCACAATCAGCGTCAAGGAACGATTTTATGGCGAAGTTGTTTTACCTCATAATGAAAACAATGAACATAAATGTACGGCTTGTACGTTGTGCCAAATGGCCTGTCCAAACAACTCAATTCAGATTATCTCGAAACAAATCGAAACGGAAGACGGCAAAAAGAAACGTGTGTTGGATAAATGGGTGTATCATTTAGACTCATGTACATTCTGTTACCAGTGCATTGACGCTTGTCCACAAGATGCCATTGAAATGAAAAACTCATTTGAACTGAGCGTTTACGATCGAACAAAACTCATCTATCAACTCAATCGCCCCGGTTCTAAATTAAAAGAAAAACCGACCGTTAAAGAACAACAATCATGAACGCATCGACTGTCATTTTCTATGTTTTAGGGTCTCTCGTGCTCATTTTTGGAGCTATGACCGTTTTTTCGCGAAGGATATTCAGAGCGGCTGTTTACCTCCTCTTTTCCCTGATCAGTGTAGCAGGAATTTACTTGTTGTGGGGAATGGATTTTATTGCTGCGTTGCAAATCATTATTTATGTTGGCGGTATCGTAGTCTTGATCATCTTCTCCATTTTCCTGACACAACGCTCAGGAGAAAAGCTGCCGCCGCCAATAAAAAAACGTCTCGTTTGGTCGGGTATTTTAGGCGTCAGCGGATTGGGACTTACT
>JAJZHJ010000196.1 GCA_021804525.1 Bacteroidota bacterium
TATCTACCGACTATCATCTACCATCTACTAACTACTATTCCCTTATCTTCCAAAAAAACGATCGTCTTTGTCGGTGCGAGTAGCATCTTCAAGCGGATATTCTTTTCGCATTGGGAAATAATCCATGTATTCCACGTTGAGAATCCGTTTCAGGTTTGGATGACCCACGAAGTCGATGCCATAAAAATCGAATGTTTCCCGTTCCATCCAATTGGCTCCTGTATAAAGTGAGACAATACTTTCAACCTGAGGATGATCTTTGGCTACAAAGGTTTTGATTCGGATGCGTTTGTTTTCTACCAAGTTGTGCAGGTGGTATATTACCCCCAGCTCTTTTTCCTGTTCGGGATAATGGATGCCGCACAAATCGGTCAGAAAGATAAATTGATGCTTTTCCTTTAGGACAGTAATGATCTCTTTTACCGATTCGGAGGCAATGACTATGGTGAATACATCCGATGATTCATCCACCGACAATATAGCATTTTTGAAGTTATCCGTTAAATCCTGAAGCACGATGCTGTATTCCATTATGTATATTTCCTTTTAGTCGTAAAATATCATATAACCAATAAATATCTTATGATCAATATGTTTTATTTATGATAAACCCAGCTCTTTGGCTAAAGTCCATTCCTATTCATTTCTCTGTGATCTCAATTCTTCTGCCTTTCTCATTGTCAACTATCAACTATTCTGTCTCGTCCTGAAAATTATTTACAGATTCTACTACGCTTTACACATTTACACCTTACACTTTACTTTGCCCATCAACAAATTATCATTGTTACGTCTATTGTTAGCTTACATTAACACGATTCCGTAGCTCTTGAGCAACTCTTTGTATTCGGGACTATACCGACGACGCAAAGATTCATTTGCCACTAACTCCTGAATTTTCATAAATCCCTCAATGATTTGTTCGGGACGTGGTGGACAGCCGGGTACATAAACGTCCACCGGTACCACTTTGTCAATTCCCTGCAACACGCTGTAGGTGTCGAAAATGCCGCCACTCGATGCACAGGCTCCTACGGCAATCACCCAGCGCGGTTCCGACATTTGTTCATAGACTTCCTGCACAACTGGCCCCATCTTTTTGGCTATGGTTCCCATTACCATCAGCAAGTCTGCCTGACGTGGTGAAAAGCTGAGTCGTTCCGCTCCAAAGCGTCCTAGATCGTAATGTGCAGCCATCGTTGCCATAAATTCGATGCCGCAACATGAGGTAGCAAAAGGCAGCGGCCAGATAGAGTTCTTGCGGGCCAATCCCACCGCTTTATCCAGTGTGGTGGCAAAAAATCCCGTAGAGCTGTACCCTTCAGGAGCCTCCACCACATTATATTTTAGTTTGTCGTTTGTATTTCCCATCTTATTTGCAATTTAAAAGCGCTTACCGAATAGATTCGATACTATTCCTCGTCTTTATTCCAGTCGAATGACCCTTTTTTATAAATATAGTAAAATCCAAACATAAAAAGCGCCACAAAGAGTAACATATATAAAAGTCCACTCCAACCGGATTCCTTAAAATTGACCGCCCAAGGGTAGAAAAAGATCACTTCTACGTCGAAAAGTACAAAAAGTATGGCTATCAAAAAGTATTTTACTGAAAATGGGAACCGTGCGTTCCCTTCGATTTCGATGCCACATTCAAAATTATCTTCTTTTTTTATCGACCGAACCCTTCTTCTTTTTGTGATGATGAAATGCGACACTAACATGACGACAACCACAAAAGAAAGAGCTACAACAATTTGAACGAGAATTGGAATATAATCGGAAGTTACGGAGATAGTTTCCATCGGAAATATTTTATTCAACAAATATAAAGAAGAAATTCGCTATTGCAGACTTCGGTGACATTAAAAAATCTTTATGAAGGTGTAAGATGTATCTAAGCAACTGATATTATGGTTGTTTATTAGCAAAATCTACTCTTCTCGTTTTATACCTCATTCCCATAGAGGAGACAACATCACTGAACCATGTCGCACCCATTCATAGTTTTTCTCTGTTCTTTTATGAAGCGAGTCAAACTTGAAATGCTATTTTCTGAATTTGGTCAAACCATAATTTTCAAGAGAATACCATATTTCTAAATCATTTTATTTGCTAAATTTGCTTATGTTATAATAAATCGAATGTTAACTGCTTTCAAATGTATTATTTTCGCTTTCAGATTATAGTGCTTGTAGCCATCAGGTGGTAATACCACACATTGAAATAGATAAATAAACTTGTAAAATAGAACTTGTAAAATAATAGTAGATTATGAAGAAGATGAACCCCGTGGTACATTTTGAAATGCCGGCTGAAGACAGAGTGCGCATGTCCAGTTTTTATTCCACTGTTTTTGGTTGGGAAACGCACATGTTTGGTGAAGATATGGGCAATTATGTGACGGTTAGCACTACCAAGTGTGACGAACATGGAAGACCGATCACGTCGGGCGCTATCAATGGCGGCTTTTATCCCAAGAGAGAAGATTGGCCGGCTCAATATCCTTCGATTGTTATTGCAGTCGATGACATTTATCAGTCAATAAGAGAAGTGACGGAAGCAGGCGGAACTACACTTGGCGAAGTTACGGAGATTCCCGGAGTAGGACTGTACGTTTCATTTTATGATACAGAAGGCAACCGCGTTAGTTTGCTTCAACCCCGAATGAGTAATTGAATAACTGAATAATGAGTAATTGAACAACAGATGATCTTCAATCCCTCAATTTTTCCATATATTTGTTTCGTATATTTTCACCTAGTTAAACCCCAATTTTTATGAGTACCAAAACGCCTGCTCAATTAGTTCGGCAAATCACCTTGTCGCTTTTGTTATTAAGTGCCATCATACAAGCACTGACTATTTTGACTTTTCTGTTCGAAATTCATAGCCATACCATTATGGACGTACATAAGGCTAATGGGTATATTTTGTACATTCTGGTGCTGACTCATATCTTTGTCTTTCGTAAGAACCTGAAATTCTATCTTTTTCCCAATAAAAAACCTGTCGGTAAAAAGGTAAACGTGTAGGGTGTAAAAATCTTACCCCTGCTTCATGTTACTAACTGAACTTTCACAAGCAACCAATATGCTGATTTACTGAGAGCTTAAAATATATTAGATTTTATCATCAGAAGGTTATTCATAATAATGTATCGTCCGTAATCTTGTTTACTCTTTTCTCCATAATCCTGTTTTTTGTTTGCTTTTTCTGTAAACCTACTTCAGGACGAGACAATTATTGCCTTGTAGTTCCTGTTCCTTTTACCTTGTGGATCGGCTACCCCCAACCTCTCCACATAAATCCGGAGGCAATTCAAAGGCCGGAACACAATCATGGAATGGCGGTTTATGAATTGCCGCCGGATTTATCCAGCAGGTAAAAAAGGAGTCTCCATGTTGGTTTCAACCAAACAGAAATTATTGGGGATAATGAGTAAATTTCTTTCACCTTGAGGTTTCTATTGCTTCTGATGTTCCCTATTGCCTTGTGGTTCCGATTCTTTCAGCTTTTACACCTTTAACCTTTACACCTTCATTACTAATACATAAGTCTCATTGTTTCTTCGTTTGTTATCTTTTTTTATTGTCAAGAACGCCGTATTTATGTACAAGAATGCTGTATTTATGTACAAAAATGCCTTATTATTGTAGAGAAACACGATTTTATTGTACAAAGCAGTGATATTTTTGTACAAAACTGCAATTTTCTTGTACAAAACCGTCATTTTCTTGTAGAAGAATACGACTTTCTTATAGAATAATGGAGTATTGTTTGTGAGTAATGGAGCATTGTTTATGAATAATGGAGCATTTTTGTACAAAGTAGCTCCGTCTTTGGTGATAAATTCAATTTTCTTGTACAAGAATTCCGCTTTTTTGCCCAATAAATCCGTATTCTTATCCAATAAATCCGCTTTTTTGGTCAATAAATCCGCTTTTTTTGTATGGTAAATGAGCTTTTTTGTCCAAACCGACCAATTAATGTTCAATAAATAGCGATTTTTTGTCCATTAACCCGAAGAGTGAAAGGTGCATATCCCTCTATGACAATAATAGCTCCGAAAGAAGATGCCATAGCTCAGAAAATTACAGCAAATAAAATGCAGCACAAACAAAAAAGCAAGAATAACGATGGGAAAGCACAAAAAACAATGGGGACGTCGAATGTAACTATTGTTTCAGCATGGGGTGACTAATGACCTCATCCCTCCTTCTGTTACCTTCCCCAAAGGAAATTGGATTCCGTCTTCGAATTATAAATCCTGATATCCTATTCCGTCGTTAGTTTGGAAGTCTGGCAGGATGAAAACGTGTTTATTCAGAAATCTGACAGACAAAAATGGGAATAATTACTCATTTTTTGAAAAATAGATGCCCGTG
>JAJZHJ010000197.1 GCA_021804525.1 Bacteroidota bacterium
TTAAGAGATGTACTCGATTTGAAATAAGAATATGGGATAATTTGGTGTTAATTTATTAACCATCAACTGGAAATATATGAACAAAGGCATGTTGCCCATGGAAGCGTTTTACTCAAATAATCGAAATACGCATTGAAACCTGGTCAGAATGACGTACATTTGACTACTTTGAACTACAAAATCAGGCTAAAACATCCTCAAAGCTAATCAGACAAGGAAAGAGGACGACTTTACTTAAACACGAATGGCTTGCAGCGACGTAACATAAACCATACTACTTATTAAATTCAAATTTCCTTTAGATTTTCTGCCTATTTTTACACTGAATATTCAAATAAGAACATCTGAATCAATCCCGTACGTCAATATAGAAGAAATCGTCAAATCACTTTCAGTAGTGCTCGTAACGATGTTTTCCCACTGTGAAAATCGGGATGGGTTTTAATATGATAAATAAATGAGACGACGATATTATTCGCCCTTTATAATTACCCTTTTACTGATTTATGGGTCCTTTTTTTCTGAAGCGAAAGCTCAAAAAACTATCAGGGGAATCGTTGTAGATTCCGTAAGTGGCAAGCCGTTGTCATATATTTCTGTTTATCTGAAAGGGACAACCATTGGCACACTGACAAACGATGCCGGAGAATTTTCTTTAAAGAATCCATCGTCGGCACAAATCCTGATTGCCACTTGCATGGGGTATAAAAGAAAATATGTTTTATTAGAGAACAGAGATCAGCATTATTTTAGAATACTTCTTTCGCCCTCTTCGTATGCCATGTCAGAGGTGACAATAAGACCGCCAAAAGAAAAATACAAGAAAAAAGGTAACCCTGCAGTCGATCTTGTCCGTGAAGTCATTGATGCAAAGGATCGACATAATCCCTACGACAAAGATTATTATCACTATGAACATTTCCAGAAAATCGCCATTGCACTGAATAATTTTGACGATAACAAAAAGAAAAAGAGCTTTTTGCTCAAAAAGTTCGGTTTCTTAAAGTCATTTGTGGATACTTCTCAAGTTACCGGCAAGCCTATACTTCCAATCTCAGTAAAGGAATCGGTGGATGAGTTTTACTATCAGAAGTCTCCGTATGAAGAAAAAACCGTACCAAAAGCGGCTCATAACACAGGCATTGAAGATCATATCCTATCGGAAGATGGTGTAAATACCTTTTTGGAAGAGGTTTTTAAACCCGTCAATATTTACGACAATGATATTAAATTGTTCATCAAACGGTTCGTCAGTCCGCTTTCGACGGGTGCCATCGGATTCTATAAATATTTCCTGATGGATTCGGTGATGGTGGGTGGCGAACGGTGTGCCGATCTGGTCTTTGTCCCCTTTTCATCAGAATCAACCGGATTTGTCGGCCATATGTACATTACCATTGATTCAACCCATTTTGTAAAGAAAGTTCTACTCAGCATTCCCAAAAACATCAATCTGAACTACGTTAAAAGCATGTCCATCGAGCAGGATTTTAAACGTGCACCGGATGGGACACGGTTGTTGACATTTGATGATATGACGGTAGAATTTTCCATCCTTTCCACTTCCGACGATTTCTATGCAAGGCGGACGAACGTATATACACATCATTCGTTTGATGCCCCCGTGAATAAAAATATTTTCAATGAAAATGAGAACATGATTGCGAAAGAGGACACGACGCTTAACATGCAAAGTTATTGGAAAAAGAACGGAGAGGATACCATTGGTATCAAAGAACAATCTGTATCAGCCATGCTAAAACGGCTGCGCAACGACCCGCTTTATTACTACTCTGAAAAAGTGTTTGCTGCATTCGTTACCGGATATGTTGAAACGGCGCCTCAAAAGAGTAAATTTGATATTGGCCCGATTTACACTACAATCAGCTCCAATGTTGCCGAAGGAATGCGACTGCGAACAGGTGGATTAACCACTGCCGCTTTGAACGATCATTGGTTTGGCAAAGGATATTTGGCTTACGGGACCAAAGATCGTCAACTGAAATACCTTGCTCAGGTTGAATACTCTTTCGATAAAAAGAAGAAGCAGGAAAACGAGTTCCCAATTCATTCCATCCGTGCATCCTATCAGTATGATGTCAACTGGCTGGGGCAGCACTCACTATTTGCCGACAACCTTTTTCTTTCTCTGAAACGTCAGATTGATGACAAAATAACATACCTCCGCACAATGGAGTTGAGCTACAATCAGGAATATTATTCACACCTGTCTTATGGGTTGGATTTCAGGTTTCGTAGGGAATATGCTTCGCCGTTTTTACCTTTTATTGAAAATTCGACTACCAAAAACATCGACTACTATTCATTAAGTGAAGCAAGATTTCGATTGCGTTATGCTCCCGGCGAAAAGTTCTATGAGACACTCGCAGGTCGGTATGCCATTTCGCACGATGCTCCGATATTTTCCCTGTCACATACTTTAGCGCTGAAAGGAATGTTAGGATCAAATTATAACTATAGTTATACGGAATTTGGCTTTCGGAAAAAATTCTGGTTTTCAGCCTATGGAGCTGCAAATGTCATTATCAAGGCCGGGAAAGTATGGACAAAAGATCCGTTCCCACTTTTGATCATTCCCAACGCAAATCTTTCCTATACCATTCAGCCCGAAACGTATCCTATGATGAATGCAATGGAGTTTATCAACGATCAGTATGTTTCGTGGGATTTGAATTACAATATGAATGGCCTGATTTTAAACCATATTCCTCTGATTCGTTACTTGAAATGGAGAGAGATTGTCTCGTTTCGGGGTCTCTACGGCAGTCTCGACAAAAAGAATGATCCTGCTCTTAGCAATGGGTTATTTGTCTTTCCAACAGGATCGTATAAAATGGGGAAAGCGCCTTACATGGAAGCTGGCGTAGGCATAGATAACATCTTCAATATCCTTCGGGTGGATTATGTATGGAGGCTCAATTACCTGAATCATCCTCACATAGATAAAAGCGGCATACGTATTTCCTTAGATTTCAGTTTCTGATGTTTTGCATTTAGCTTGATCAGGATTCGTAAAAAAGAAGAGTGCGCCGTTGGTAAACATACGCACTCTTCTTTTGTTGTGTCCTGACACTTATAATTGATTGATAATATCTTTGATAATCAATGTCATGTTAGGTTGCACGTTATTGGCTATTTGCTGCACTTCTTCATGTGTCACTTCCACAATCTTGCCCGGAACGCCCAAATCGGTAATAATGGAAATAGCAAAACAACGCATATTCATGTGACGAGCCACAATGATTTCAGGAACAGTGGACATGCCCACGGCGTCGCCACCAATCATACGGAAGTAGTGATATTCTGCCGGAGTTTCAAAGGTTGGGCCTTGTGTCCCCACATAAACGCCTTTTTGGAGTTTGATGTGATGTTTGGAAGCAATCTCGAATGCCATCCGAATCAATACTTTGTCATAAGCTGCACTCATGTCGGGGAAACGCGGCCCTAATTCTTCATAGTTTTTCCCTCTCAAAGGATGTTCGGGGAAAAGGTTGATATGATCGTTGAGAACCATCAAATCTCCTATTTCGAAAGTCGGATTCATGCCACCGGCGGCGTTTGATGCAAAAAGTGTTTCAATGCCAACAGCGTGCATGACGCGTACAGGAAAAGTCACTTTCTGCATGTCATATCCTTCATAGAAATGGAAACGGCCTTGCATCGCCATAACCTCCTTGTTCCCTAATTTGCCAAAGATCAGTTTTCCGCTATGCCCTTCAACGGTAGAGACAGGAAAATGCGGAATTTCATTGTATGGAATTTCTTCTTTATCCGTAATTTGTGTGGCTAAATTTCCTAAGCCTGTGCCTAAGATGATTCCTACCTTTGGACGACGGCTTGTCCTTTCTTGTAAAAACAAAGCAGTTTCTTCAATTTTTCGTAACATAACTTGAAATTTGACGGTTAAATAATGAAGCTTGATTTTTGATAAATTCCACGTTGATCGGAAGCACATAGATCAATGGTTTAAGCTCGTCAGGAAGCAAGGTGTCGGTGAATAAACGGGCAGCATCCTTCTCTGTAACCACGATACGTTTGTCGCCCTCAAGCTTGGCAATCTCTTGTGCAATGAGTTGGTAATCTTTATGTTTAAACGCATAATGATCAGGCAATACAATCGTTTTCAGCCTGGTGGCATACGCGTCGAGATATTGGTGCATGTCGGCAGGCGAAGCAATGCCTGTTACAACGAGTAATGATAAGTTATTCAATTCTTGCGTTGTTAAGGTTGGTGTGCCGGCTTGCTGCGGGAAAAGCGGATAAAGTGTCCCATATCCGTAGGTCGTGAAATACAATGTTTGATAGGGAAAAAGCCCCAGTTTTTTTTGTATCACCTTATAATCAATAGGGGT
>JAJZHJ010000198.1 GCA_021804525.1 Bacteroidota bacterium
TGTCGCAACTCATGAAGCATTAGACGAAGCTATTGTGGAGATGTTTCAAGATGACGCTCCTTATTTACTCGAAGTGAAAATTGAAGCAAAGGGAATGGTTTTCCCGATGGTTCCATCAGGAGCATCCGTCAGCGATGTACGACTAAAATAAGACTGATATTAAAATTATAACCCATTTATTAACAATCTCTTCACAAGAGAGAATCAGGAGGAATCGTTATGGAACAAACACTTTATACAGTTATTGTATTCTCCGAAAACCGACCGGGATTACTGAATCAGGTATCCATTATTTTCGCTCGTCGTCGCTTGAATATTGAAAGTCTAACCGTTTCAGCATCATCCATTCATGGAATACATAAATTTACCATCACCGCCATGACCGATGAAGACACCATCTCGAAGGTAGTCAAAGAGTTGGAGAAACGCGTTGATGTGCTAAAAGCTTATTTTTATGTAGATAGCGAAATTATTTATCAAGAAATTGCTCTTTACAAAGTAGATACGGAGGCTGTTTTAAACAGTGATGTCATTGAAGAATTGGTACGGAAATATAATGCACGCTTTTTAGAAATTACCCGGTCATTTTCCGTTATTGAAATGGCAGGACACACCGATGAGATTCAAGAATTTTATGATGCCCTAAACGAATTTGGTGTCATGCAGTTCGTTCGGTCAGGGCGCATTGCCATCACAAAATCGACTAAAGAGTTGTTGAGCGACTTTTTAGCTGAACGAAATTTGGAAGACCCTCGTTAAGGAACCAAGTTTACAAAGAGATGAATACCTCAAGGAGATGGTACAAGCCATAACCCTTGAGGTATTTTTTTGCAATAAATTATATTTCAACAGATTACAAAAATAGCTCGTATAAATAAATAGTCGTATCTTTGTGGCAATTTAAGGAATATAGAACAATTAAAACTATTTCAACGATGAATGTAGTAACCAAAACCATCACACTGAGTGATGGACGCACCATTACCATTGAAACAGGCAAATTGGCAAAACAAGCCGACGGGTCTGTGGTGGTTAAAATGGGCAACACCATGCTTTTAGCAACTGTATGCGCAGCCAAAGATGCTGCACCGGGCACCGATTTCATGCCGTTATCGGTCGATTACAAAGAAAAATATGCTTCTTCTGGTCGTTTTCCAGGAGGCTTTACACGTAGAGAAGGACGCCCCTCTGACTATGAGATTTTAGTATCCCGTTTAGTTGACCGCGCATTAAGACCCCTCTTCCCTGATGATTTTCATGCTGAAACATTTGTCAATGTAATGCTGATTTCTGCTGACGGTGTTGATATGCCCGACGCGCTAGCAGGCTTAGCAGCCTCTGCTGCTTTAGCGGTATCGGATGTACCATTCAATGGACCAATCTCAGAAGTACGCGTTGCGCGTATTGATGGGAACTTCATTGTGAATCCAACTTTTGAACAGCTGCAAAATGCTGATATCGATATTATGGTAGCAGCCACCATTGATAACATTATGATGGTAGAAGGTGAAATGGACGAAGTGGGCGAAGAAGATTTATTGGAAGCTATAAAAGTAGCCCACGAAGCCATTATTCCTCATTGCAAAGCCCAGTTGGAACTCATGGAAGCCGTAGGGAAAACAGTGAAACGTACTTATTGTCACGAAGAAAACGACGAAGCACTTCGCAACGACATTCATGACAAAACATTCCCAAAAGCATTTGAATTGGCAAAAGCCAAAAACACCGATAAACATGCACGTAGTGACGCATTCGAAGCCGTAAAAGCAGAATATATTGCCACACTCGATTCCGAAACAGCCACTTCGAAAGCAGGCTTAATTGGGCGATATTACCATGCAGTGGAAAAAGAAGCCATGCGTCGTGCTATTTTAGACGAAGGCATCCGCCTTGACGGACGTAAAACAACTGAGATTCGTCCTATCTGGTCAGAAGTTGATTATCTTCCTGGTGCTCACGGATCAGCTATTTTCACACGAGGAGAAACGCAATCGCTCACCACGGTAACGTTAGGCACCAAATTAGATGAAAAAATTATTGACGATGCTTTAATGCAAGGCAGAGACCGATTCTTATTGCACTATAACTTTCCACCCTTTTCTACCGGCGAAGCTCGTGCCTCACGAGGAACCGGACGACGCGAAATTGGACATGGCAATTTAGCTCTTCGTGCTCTTAAACGCATGATACCTGAAGATTATCCTTACGTAATTCGTGTTGTTTCCGACATTCTCGAATCAAACGGATCATCATCTATGGCAACGGTTTGCGCAGGCACGTTAGCATTGATGGATGCCGGAGTATCCATCAAAAAACCTGTTTCAGGCATAGCCATGGGCTTGATTTCAGAAAATAAAGGAACCAACTTTGCTGTTTTGTCCGACATTCTGGGCGATGAGGATCACTTGGGCGACATGGACTTCAAAGTAACGGGGACCCGTGACGGAATCACGGCCACTCAAATGGATATTAAAGTTGATGGATTATCTTTCGAAATTTTAGAAAAAGCATTGATGCAGGCACGTGCAGGAAGAATGCACATCTTGGATAAAATTGCCGAAACACTGCAAGAACCGCGCGAAGACCTGAAACCTCATGCACCACGCATCGTGGTAATGGCCATTCCAAAAGATATGATCGGTGCTGTCATTGGCCCGGGTGGTAAAATAATTCAAGGTATTCAAGCCGAAACAGGTGCCAGCGTAGCTATCGAAGAGATCGGCAACATCGGCCGCGTTGAAATTGCTGCCACGAACAAAGCCTCTTTAGATGCTGCTGTCGATCGCGTGAAAGGCATTACCGCCATTCCCGAAGTGGGCGAAGTCTATCATGCAAAAATTAAGTCCATCATGCCTTATGGTGCATTTGTGGAATTCTTGCCGGGTAAGGAAGGCCTTCTCCATATTTCAGAAATTGCATGGAAACGCCTCGAAAGCGTCGAAGAAGCAGGTCTGAAAGAAGGAGATGCTATTGAAGTAAAACTCGTAGATGTTGATCAAAAAAGTGGTAAGTTTAAACTTTCTCACAAAGTGCTCACTCCTCGCCCACCACGCGAAGAAGGATCTCATCATCAACAATAACGACCATTGATTATAGGAAGCAGCATTTTATTGCTGATCTTCACGTGACACAAGCTGTCACCAAACCACAAAGCGACTATTTTTCGTTTACTGACGAGAGATAGTCGCTTTTTTTGTAAATAGAGCCAATTAACCATAGAGGAAAACAACCTCTTCTTTTAGTGCATTTACAGTATAACGTGCCACATTATAATCGCATTTTAATCACTTATATCCTTTCTTTATCATAATATAAAGCCTATAAAAAGATATAGATATTCCTACCTATATTTGTATGGGATATCTATGAAACATCTATGGGATAAGTATGGGATGTCTATAAGATATCTATTATTTATACACGATTAAAATTAGGCTAAAATGCGAAGGAAGAGTGGAACAAAAATCAATGTCGAAAATCTGTAATTTCCACTATCTTTGTCGAAAAGAATCTATCTTTTAAAAATGAAGAAATAAGCAGTACCTCTGCAACAACCGGAAAACCTAAGATTTGTGATTATGTTGGATGATGCGTATTTTATGAGACAGGCTCTTATCGAAGCCCGTAAGGCCGCGCACCAAGGGGAAGTCCCCATTGGAGCTGTCATTGTGTGGCAAAATCAAATCATTGCACGGGCATACAATCAAACCGAGATCTTAAATGACGTCACAGCCCACGCAGAAATGTTGGCTATCACAGCGGCGGCAAATACCTTAGGCGGCAAATACCTTACAGAATGCACGATTTATGTCACAGTTGAGCCTTGTGTCATGTGTGCAGGTGCATTATCCTGGGCACAAATAGGCCGAATTGTTTATGCAGCACCCGACGAAAAGCGAGGGTTCAGTAAATTCGCTCCTAACGCTCTGCATCCTAAAACACAGCTTCTTTCAGGACTATTGGAAACCGAATGTGCTACATTGATGAAACAGTTTTTTCAAACCAAACGCTGAAAGAAAAAAGTTTCGAGCAGACAAAGATGCGAAGGATATTATTTGATTTAATTGATATATTTTCTCAGAAAAAGGTTCTTTCCTTTTAATCCCTTGTGTATAATTGACTGTATCGTGATTACTCATCATTAATGGCAAGACACAAAAACGACTCATTTATAATATATTACGCCAAGACAGCCATAGCTTTACTGCTTGATTCTCCATCAAATCATCTACTATTTTCCCGCTTCTTGCATAAAACAACCGTCACTTTTTCAACTTCTCCACCAAGAGGTGGATGTAGCTTAGAAAGATGAATTTCCGCAACTTGGATGGAAGGAAATGCAATGAGCAAGCCATTCAAAATGCGTTCTGCC
>JAJZHJ010000199.1 GCA_021804525.1 Bacteroidota bacterium
TGCTGTTTGCGCTCTCTTGGCAAAGATATCTAAAATTAAATTAGTGCGATCAAGCACTTTAATTTCAAGCTCTCGCTCAATGTTTCGAAGCTGTGCGGGTGTTAGTTCATCGTCAAAAATAATCAAGGTAACAGATTCATTTTCAATGATGAATTGTTTGATCTCATCTAATTTTCCTTGCCCTACAAAAGTTTTAGGGTTTGGGAAATCAAGTCGCTGCATAAACTTACGAATTGGCATTGATCCGGCAGTTTCAGCCAAGAACGCGAGTTCTTCAAGATATTCTTTGCCTTTCGATTCGTTTTGCGCTTGAGTGATCAGACCTACTAAGATAGCTTGTTCGTTGTATGTTGACGTTGTATCATCCATTATTGTAAGTAAAAAAACCGTTTGACACAAAAGCCAAACGGTTTTTATTCTATAAAGTCAAGCAATTTATTGCAGCTTAAAGTTTATCGGTAGCGTAAACTTAACACGTACAGGTTTACCACCTTGTTTTCCAGGAGTCCATTTGGGCATTCCTTGAATAACGCGTACAGCTTCTTTGTCGAGACTTGGATCAACTCCACGAACAACAACTACGTCGACAATAGAACCATCTTGATTGACAACAAATTGGCAGATTACACGTCCTTGAATACCATTTTCCTGCGCAACTACCGGATATTTAATGTGTGAGCTTAGATAAGCTTCAATATCTCCATTGGCAAATTGTGGCATTTGTTCAACAATAGTAAATACCGTATTGTCTTGCTTAGGTGTTTCAATTACTTCCTGTTTTTTGACTTCAGGAGGCGGTGGAAGTTCATTTACCGATTCATTCAATTTAGATTGCTTTCCAAAATCCTTCGTCACCTGTGTTGTATCAGTCGTCACTTTTGGAGCCACAAACTTCACTTGTGCAATCAACTTTTTAGGTGGTGGCGGCGGTGGTGGCGGCGGTGGCGTGTTGTTCGGATTAATTAACACTACAGAAGTTTCTGTTTGTGTTTGTTTTCCCAAATTTCCTTTTGCCAGAATGCTTTTAATCAGAGGGTAAGCAATGATAATCGCAAAGAGGCCTAGTGCTATAAACATTGCGGTAAGTACATATTTCTTGTATTTCTTACGCAGCTGATAGGAACCATACTCTTTGTTACGGTTCTCAAACACTAATTCCTCAAGTGATTCTACATACTGTTTTTCATTAGTCATAACCATTCAAATTTCAGTATTAATAAATCGACAATTACCGCGGGGCAGATTTAAGCATATCTATTTCAGTAGGACTTAAATCAACGATTGCATAACTTGCAACATTGGTAATTGCCATCTCATCTACAATAGCCACGATATCCTTATATTTAGCTTTATCGTTAGCTTTTATCAGAACAATAGGGCCTACATTATCATCAGTTTTTAGCTTCGTAATGTAGTTTTCTGCAGTGGTATCCGCAACCACAATTTTACCTTTCAATCTTGCTTCTTTATATTCCTCGATTTTGGTAAAAAGGTCTTTGTTCTTTTCCAAAAGAACTTTGCGAATACCATCTTTACTGAAATTTGTTTTGATTAACGTCGGTAGCGGTGGCTTATTCGGATCTGCAACGCCCATATAATAATAGATACGATCACTATCGCCTAAGAGAATGTTAAGTGTTCTGCTAGCCGCTATTTTAGGCGGTTGTTGTTTATCATTCTTTTCTGGCATAGTAATCACCATCACCTTGGGTTTGCTGAACGCTGTCGTAAGCATAAAGAAGGTTAGTAAAAGAGCCATCAAGTCTACCATTGGCGTCATGTCTACACGTGCCACTCCTCTTTTAGGTCTTTTTTTCGCTCCCTTCTGCTTTTTTTCTTCTTGAACTATTTCAGCCATATTTTTTAATTTAATCTAATTGATCTTGTTACTTAGAAGTCTTTACTTTGGCAAATCTTTTAGGCCAACCTCTTCTTTTTGATACGTAGTAATAAAGTTAAATCTATTTACTCCGTTGCTCTGAACCAGATCTAACACCTTTTTGATGGTTGGAAATGTAACATCTCCATCAGCTTTGATGGCAACCTCAGCATAGGGATTTACAGTTCTTGCCATGCGTACCCACCATGCTAATTGATTATCCAAAGAATCCATAGGAATGCCGGTCTGCATTTGCTCAGCCTCTTTGGGATTTTTTGTATCAAGCCATCTTTGCATATCCTTCATTGGCATCCCAAATGTTCCACCACCCGAGAATTTTTTCATCTCTTCGGGGGTAAAGTTGATCTTGTACTGAATACCCATTGCTTTAAGCAAATTTGCGCGATAATGGTATGATGTGTCTTTTCCATTGTCATAATTGAAAAAGACTTTTTTATTAGGCGCAATAAAAATAGTCATCACATTATTATCTGGAACTGTCTTCTCCGATATAGAATTTGGTATCGTAATTTGAGCAGGTTCCATCGGGATAAAGGTTGCTGTTAATAGAAAAAAAGTAAGGAGCAGCGTAAATAAGTCCACCATTGGCGTCATGTCGACGTGTGGTGACCTTGCGGTCGATTTTATCTTTGGCATGGAATTATTATTTTATCATTTATGAGTCATTTTAATAAATCCGCCTGCTGGTTCCTTTATTTCGTGGAAGCTGCAAACGACTGAACTAAGCTGAAGCCTGCTTCATCAATTTTATAGGTGAAGTTATCAATACGGGTGGTGAAGTAGTTGAACATAACGATAGCCAACAACGAACCACCGATACCAAATGCAGTGTTGATAAGAGCTTCAGAAATACCTGTCGAAAGTCCTAATGCATCAGGAGCTCCTGAACTTGCTAATGCAGCAAATGCACGAATCATCCCTAACACTGTTCCAAGAAGACCTGTTAATACAGAAATGGAGGCGATCGTTGAAAGAATAACCATGTTGCGTGACAGCATAGGTAATTCTAAGGCCGTTGCTTCTTCAAATTCTTTCTGTAAAGCAAGAATTTTTTGATCTTTGTCCATTCCTTCAAGATGTTGTAAATCACGATAGCGAACTAATCCTGCTTTCAACACATTTGCCAAAGAACCTCTTTGTTTGTCGCAACGTGCAATAGCATCTTCAATTTTGTCACCATCTAAGTCAATTTGAATGTTTTTAACAAATACATTCAAGCGACCTTTCCCTTTGGCTGCAGCTAACGAAATGAATCGTTCAATTGAGAAAATGATCATCACCAAGTTGATAGTCATCAACAAGGGAACGATTAATCCTCCTTTGTAAATAATACCCAAGTAATTACCTTGAAGTGCTCGCCCTTCTGGGTTGCCACCTTCAAAATTGATAGGGTTACCCATCACATACTTGAAAACTACGTAGGATAATACTAATGCAACTAGCATAACGACAATTGTCATCGTTGATCTGAGCGCATCTCCTAATGTCTGTTCCTTTTTTTGATTTGTCTTGCTCATTGTAAAAAAATTTAATGGTTTGAATTGATAATGGTTTTTTCTTACGGTGCAAAGATAAAAAATATTCGTTATTCTCTGACCGTGCTCGAATGTTTTCTTCTTTTTTTTGTTTAATTCGTCCTTTTCTGATTTTTTTCGTTTTTGTTTTTTACACCACTACCGATTTCCGACAATCAAAAATCGAAGTTGTTCAAAGCAATCTTATGATTGACTAATACTTATCTCCGACTGTTGTTTGAAAAATCGAAAATCGGTAGTGAGTAAAGCTGAATATTTATTTCGCTGGTTGTGCAGGTTTGTTTAAATTCTTTTTTATGTTGTCGATTATTTCTTTGGCTTTTTCATCATTGGGATTGATAGCTAACACTTTTTCTCCGTAATCCATTGCTTTTTGTGCGGCATCACGTGATTTAGTTTGTGAAAATTGCAAGAAATAGTAGAAGGTCATATAAGAAAATGCTTCAGCTCGTTCCGACCCATATTTTGAGGCATCACTATCTGTTTTAGCAATAAAAGTTTGATATGCAGGGAATGCTGCTCCTGTTTTTGTATCAGGATCGGTCATTGAGAGCGCTCGTGCCCGCCAAATGTAGGCAGGAATGTAATCAGGCATTTTTTTAATTAATAAGGCAAAGGCGGAATCTGACTTATTAAAATTATTGTCAGCATAATAATCATAGCCTAAGTAGAAATAATCTGCCAAAGTTTGGATTCCTAATTGAATTTTCTTCAGATAAATCTTTGCTGCTTGTTTATACACTTTTGCAGCGTTAAATGAATTGGATGCTTCCGTTAAGTAGTTGATTTGTGTTGTGTCTAAATTATATGCTTTAACAAAGTAAACTCCGGCAAGTGAGTCTTGTTTCAACTTGGATAACGAACGTGCATAATAAGCATAATCTAATGGGCGAATGTTGTCCGTTGCTGTTTTCTTGAAAAATTCGTCTAAT
>JAJZHJ010000200.1 GCA_021804525.1 Bacteroidota bacterium
TCATTGAATCTATTCTTTTGATTGTTCGTAAATAAATTGAGTTTTATACGTAAATAATTTGTTTTTAAAGGTCGTATGGAATTAACTCCCTTTGGTCGTTGACCGTTGGTTCGCCAAATAGTTATTATATTGATTATAAGTTATTTTATGGCTCGTTTCAAATTGTTTTTATTTTTCCATCTTCATCCCAAAGATCCTCCCAGGTTGCTCCTTTCCACGTGAAAACCTGTCCTTTGATAAATCGACAGTTTTTATCAATGCGTTTAATGGCTTCCATTTCGGCATCCGTGAGTGGGTCTTCTGTTACGCAACGCAGATTGTTCCTGTATTTTTCTTGTTTTACGGAAAATGGAATGGGTATTTGTCCATTTTGTGCTCCCCATTTAATACAAATCACTGCCGGATGAACGCCATGTGCTTTTGCTATGTCAAGAATAACGGGATCTTCAATAGGGGTTGTGTCATCCGGTGTTTTATCGCGTTCGGGACGATTTGGTGATCCTACAGGAGAAAAACCGATTGGTTGAATATTGTGCTGAAGCAGGTAGTTGAATAATGCCGGTTGTTGAAAATGCGGATGAAGCTCCATTTCATTACATGTCGGTTTTATTTTACAATCGCGCAGCAATAATTCCATTTTTGGAATGGTCATGTTGGATGTACCGATGTTTTTCACCAACCCCATTTCTACCAGTTTTTCCATGTCGCGCCATGTTTTCATATAATCGGCATGAATATAAGGTCTGGCATTGGCATCGCGCGATTCTACGGTAACACCTTTTGCATGAGAGTTCGGAAATGGCCAATGCACCAAATACAAATCTAAGTAGTCTATTTGTAAATCTTTAAGCGATTTTTTGCAAGCCCCGATCACATCGTGGTGCATATCGTTCCACACTTTGGAAGTAATCCACAACTCTTCCCGTTTCACTTTGCCTTCTGCCATGAGTTGAGCGATTACTTCACCGATTTCTTTCTCATTTCC
Organism: Bacteroidota bacterium; assembly: GCA_021804525.1. Classification (GTDB taxonomy): domain Bacteria; phylum Bacteroidota; class Bacteroidia; order Bacteroidales; family Paludibacteraceae; genus Microbacter. Next base: position 986 of record JAJZHJ010000200.1, read on the forward strand.
ATAAACCGATGCACAGTCAATATGGCGATAACCCAGACATATAGCGTCGCGAACCGCGTTGGCAATGGTTTGATTGTCATAATTATCCGAACCAAACGTTCCGAGACCCACAACGGGCATCTCCGATCCGGAGTTTAACTTCTTCTTTGGTACGCTATTTGGATCAACAGCGTTTGAATTGTCTTGATTAGTAAGCATATTTTTATTTTAAGTGATACGAAAACAATTGACAATTGACAATGAACTTCAAAAATTGGCAGTTGACAATGAAAGCATTAGTATCTTTCTGTTACTCAGTTATTCAATTATTATTTTTCTTCTCTAACTTCTAAAATTCCTGTAACTTCCATATTTTCTACTATCTACCGGCTATTCTTCCATTTTATATATTCGTTCCACCAATTGCCATTTATCTTTGGCAGATGATGTGGCCGATGTCTTCTGAAATGTTGCAACATAGGTTTCCCATTCCGCTTGTCGTGGTTTTCCGGCGAGTTCATTCATGGCTTTTTCATGATCAAAGTCGGGTAGGGTGTCCATTATCATAAATAAGGTAGTGCCCGACAGGTAGATTTCCATATCGAGTATGCCGACTTCGCGCATTCCCTGTGTAATTTCGGGCCATGCAGTTCCGGCTGCATGAACTTTTTTATAGGCTGCGATCAATTTGGGATCATCCGTTAACTCCAGTGTTTTGCAAAACCGCTTGAAGCTTGTGTAAAGTTGTTGTTCTATATATTCCATTGAGTTCACTGAAGTAAAGTCAGGCCTGTACCTTATGTCCTTTCAACGCATAGTAAAGAATAAATAGGAAACAGGGAATAGGGGCAAAAAAACCGATGGCCATGGAGGAAATGTCGGCTATCCATCCCATGAAGATAGGGAATACGGCGCCTCCAACGATGGCCATTACAATGAATGACGAAGCTCTTTTAGTTTGTTCGCCCATATTCTTTATTCCCAGTGAGAAGATGGTAGGGTACATGATAGACATGAAAAAGAAAGAAAGAAACAACGCCACGATGGATACCATCCCAAGACGTAAACTGATGACGGGTAAGAGTAAAACACTCATAAGTGAGTATATAGCCAATAGTCGGGTTGGATTCATGTATTTCATAATAAATGTGCCGGAAACACGACCCACCATAAAGAGTCCAAAACCACCTATTCCCAGCATGAAGGCTGCTGTTTCTTTGTCAAAATGGGGAGTGAGCTTTGTGTCGGTCATATAGTTGACAAAGAAGCTGAAGATGCCTGTCTGTGCCGCTACATAAGCAAATTGTGCAACAACGCCCAATACAAAATGACGGTGCTTAAATAAGGATTTCTGAACTTTTACTCCTTTATCATTGATTGTTTGCTCAGTGGTCTCTTCCACGATTTCAGGCAGTGGTGTGCGGATGTAAACAATGCTGATCAATAACACCACTGTACCAATAATCAGATAAGGCATAATTAAAGAATGCAACTGGTTACCATCGGCGCCTGCATGATTGCCCAGAATAAACAGGCCACCTACAATCGGCCCGATGATCCATGCCAACCCGTTGAACGATTGTGAGAAATTAATCCGTTGTTCTGCGGTTTCTTTCGGCCCAAGTCGTGTCGTATAGGGATTAGCAGCTGTTTCGAGCGATGCAAGACCACATCCCACAATAAACAACCCGATGAGAAATGACCAGAATGATTGCAGAATGGAAGCCGACACAATGACGTATGCACCCACGGCAAATAAAAGCAACCCCATGACAATGCCTCTTTTGTATCCGTACCGTTTCATGAAGATACCTGCAGGAATCGCCATAAGGAAGTAGGCAATGTAAACCGAAAATTGAATCAGTCCAGATTTTGCTTTTGAAATAGCCAAAACATCCTGAAAATGCTTGTTAAGCACGTCCAACATGCCAAAAGCCATTCCCCAAAGAAAGAATAAGGTGGTGATTAAAATAAATGGCAATAGATTTTCTTTTGTAGTTAACGGATAGGTGTTCTTTTTCATGGAAGGGGAGTGAATTAATTGAGTAATTAAATAATTGATTGAAGGATTGAGGGATTGAAGGATTGAGTCAACTCCTGATTACTATTTTTCTGCTTTCTAACTTCTCATCTTCTTTAACTTCTGATCCCTACTGTACCGAATCTCTTTCTATCAGTCGAAAGGCATGATGACGAATCTCGATTTCAGGTTGGTGGCTGTCTTCATTCATTGCTTTTAGAAGCAACTCGAAAGCTGAAGTGGCAAGTTCTTCCAATGGTTGTTCCAAAACAGTTTGTGAAGGAACTAACAGGCTGCTGTATGGGTCGTTGGTGATGGTTAGCATGGCTAACTCATTCGGCAATTGAATTTTTAATTGACGACATTGTTTGATAACTCCGGCGGAAAGAACAAACGAATCGCTGAAAATGGCATCCGGTTTCTCCTCTTTGTTCCAAAGTGTCAGCATGGCTTTTTCGCCATCGGCAATCTCAAAGTCTTTTTCAATGATGATACTCTCCTTATATGTCAATCCTGCCAATTCAATCCCTTTCAGATAGCCCTGATGACGTTCGCGAAACACGTTGATTGCCTGCTGTCCGGTGAGGTGTGCAATGCGCCGGTATCCTTTTCCTGTCAGGTAACTGATAGCCTGCATGGTTCCTTCAAAGTTATCGACCAATACTTTAGAAGTGTTTAGGTCTTCGCACACACGATCGAAGAAAACGAGGGGAATGCCAAATTTACGAAGCCCTTCAAAGTGTTTCCCGTTGCGTGTTTCATTGGAAATGGAAGCAATAACGCCACCAACACGTTGTCGAACAATGGTTTTGATCACTTTTGCTTCGATATCAAACTGTTCTTTCGATTGAAATACCGATACAGTCAATCCTTCTTTATTCGCTAAATCGGTAATTAAACTGATGAAGCTCGAAAAGATGTTGTGACTGATGTTCGGCACAATAAGTGCGATATTATTGATGGTTTTGTTCCGAAAGTTCAGTGCGTTTTGATCAACCACATAGCCAATAGAGGCTGCATAGTCCATCACTTTTTTTCGTGTTTCTTCGCTTATACGCGAATCGCCCCGTAAAGCGCGCGAAACGGTAGCATGATGAATGTTCAATGCCTTGGCGATGTCTTTTATGGTGGGTTTTGCTTGCATACTTTTGTAAATTGCACACGTGTGCAAAAATAGTCATTTAATGAATATCGTATTTTATATTACATTTATTTATGATTTAAGTGAGTTCATCCCATTAATCAGAAAAATATAAGATTCTGTGATGTTATGGAAGTAAGAGTAGGGGTTATTTTGATGGAGCTTTGGCATGTTCGATTAATATCTTTAAGAGAGGATATCCAAAGGATAGGTGAGAGATAAAATAATAGTTGACCTCC
>JAJZHJ010000201.1 GCA_021804525.1 Bacteroidota bacterium
AAAGATAAGGTTACCATGAACCTCATATCAAAGACAAACTAAGGGTTGATTTTGATGAGTTTTATAAAAAAACCAAAGCGTGTGTCTTCTTCAAAAACATGAGCATGGAGGACAAAAAAAATGCCCTACTTTTGCATGAAGAACATTAAATCATTTTCTCACAACATATAAAAAAGCTTATTCACTGAATATCATGATAACGATTGGCATTGCAGGAGGAACAGGATCAGGAAAAAGTACCGTTGTGCGTAAAATCATAGAACGACTACCAATCAATGAAGTAGTGCTTTTGCCGCAAGATTCTTATTACCGGGATAGTGCTCATATTCCGCAAGAAGAACGACTCAAAATCAATTTTGATCACCCGGAATCCATTGAATTCGATTTATTGATCGAACATCTCAAAAAATTAAAACAAGGACAAACAATTAATCAGCCGATCTATTCGTATGTTTCTTGTACCCGATCGAATGAGACTATAACGATTTTCCCCCGCAAAGTCATTATCATTGAGGGCATTTTGGTGCTTACCAATCCTGAGTTGCGTCAGCAAATGGACTTGAAAGTATTCGTCGATGCCGACGCCGACGATCGTTTGATACGTGTTATTAAACGAGATATGAAAGAACGCGAAAGAGATGTTTCGACTATTATTGAACGATATCAACACACAGTAAAACCCATGCACGAACAATTTATCGAACCAACGAAACGATTTGCAGACTTAATCGTGCCACAGGGAGGACATAACGAAATTGCCATCGATATTCTTACCATGTTTATCCTGAACAATTTGAAAAGCCAGTTATAATCAGTCGTGAAAAATGCGAAATTGTCCTGCTTGAATCGTTGTTTCACATAAGCTCCTAATATCTCTCATTCATTACACATGCCGTTAACACTTCCCTTTCAATTTATCGAGCGAACTCAACCTCTTTTAAAAGAGGAATGGAATGTCTTTGTGGAAGCGTTGCAAAGCACTTCACCTATCTCCATTCGATTAAACGACAAGCTCACCCCTACTCTACAGTATGAACAAGTCGCATGGTGCGAATCTGGATATTACTTGCCAAAACGCATCGTATTTACATTAGACCCTTTGTTTCATGCAGGAGCCTATTACGTACAAGAGGCTAGTTCTCAATTTCTTGGTCACATAGTAAAGCAACACATTAAACAACCTGTTACCGCATTAGATTTGTGTGCAGCCCCCGGTGGAAAATCAACTCATTTATCGAACTCACTTCATCCCGATAGTTTTTTAGTTTCCAATGAAATTATTCATTCCCGTGCAACTGTTTTGGTGGAGAACATGCAAAAATGGGGAAATTCAAATGTGGCTGTTACCAACCGCCAGCCTTCCGATTTTCAAAAAACGCCTTCATTATTTGATCTGATTGTTATTGATGCACCATGCTCGGGCGAAGGGATGTTTCGGAAAGATATTGCAGCCATCGATGAGTGGTCAGTTGCCAATGTAGCACAATGCACTATAAGGCAACGAAACATTGTTTCAGACGTTTGGAATGCGTTGAAAGAAGACGGATGGCTTGTTTACAGTACATGCACATATAATCAATCGGAAAACGAGGAAAATGTTCGATGGATTATGGACGAATTAGGCGCAGAAAAAATAGATATTGACATCGATGAAACCTGGGGAATCACTCCATCCGAAGAGGGGTATCGTTTTTTCCCTCATAAAACGCGTGGAGAAGGCTTTTTTATCACTTTGCTACGAAAAACATCGAAAGCGCCTAAAGCAAAAAAAAACAATCGTTCTCTCAATGAGTTGACTCTTGTAAAAAACGATCAAACTAAACACATTTTACCGGTTTCACAGTGGAAAACAGCGAAACAGGGAGAATATCTTTTCACGTTTCACGAGCAACATCAAGAAACGATAGCACAAATTATTCATGCTTACCATCCACTTTACGCCGGTACACTAATCGGTGAAATAAAGGGAAAGGATTTTGTTCCTCACGCAGCGTTTGCATTATCCAAAATACTTGATCGCTCTGCAACACAAGAAGTGGAAGTGGACATCAACAATGCCATTCGTTTTTTGCAACGCGAGAGTTTACCGCCTGTTATTGGAGACAAAGGACTTATGTTAGTTACCTATCAACATCTGCCGCTTGGTTGGATAAAAAATCTTGGCTCCCGGTCAAACAACCTCTACCCTGCACCATGGCGCATTCGCATGAAGACAGATGCAACAACCCTTTTTGAAAGTCCCCTGATTACGCCTACTTCTTTCAATTCGTAAGAAAGAAATTTATCATCGCATAGAAATTCAAACCGACATTTGCTGCTTTAGTTGAAAGCCCTTATTTTTGTATTCGATTTGAACACTGAATTTTTCATTGTAAACTAACTAACAAACAATCTACGACTATGCTTAAAGACATTTTATCGGTATCAGGGAAACCCGGTTTATTCAAACTTGTTACACACGGTAAAAACAACATGATTATCGAATCGTTGATCGATAAACAACGGATGGCCGCTTTAGCAAACGATCGTGTAGTCTCTTTAGGTGATATATCCATTTACACTGAAACAGAAGAGGTACCTCTTATCGAAGTTTTTGCCAAGATGAAAGCAAAAGAAGCAGGGAAAGAAGCCTCCATTGATCCAAAATCAGATCCTAAAATTCTTCGAGCCTATTTTGAATCAGTTATACCTGATTTTGAGAAAGAAAAAGTTCATAATTCGGATATTAAGAAAATCATTGTTTGGTATAATCTGCTTGTAAAAAATGAATTGACCGATTTTGAAACAAAACCGGAAACCACCGAAGAAGCAGTATAAAAGAAGAAGTTGGATGCGGAGTATCCACTTGCAAGGAAGACAGGAACTAAACCCATTTGATCATGCGCATTGACATTCTCACTGTTTTACCTGAATTATTGGAAAGCCCGTTCAATCATTCCATCATTCAACGAGCTGCACAAAAAGGATTGGTTGAGATTCATCTTCATAATATTCGCGACTATTCACCTGACAAGAGACATCACCGAGTGGATGATTATGCGTTTGGAGGAAGCGCTGGCATGGTAATGCAAATCGAACCTATCTTTCGAGCCATTGAAGCACTGAAAAATGAACGTGAGTATGATGAAATTATTTATACATCACCCGACGGAGAGCTGTTTTCGCAAGGCATAGCCAATCAGTTGTCCTTGCAAAAAAACCTGCTGATTCTTTGCGGTCACTACAAAGGTATTGACCAACGCATTCGCGAACATCTGATCACGAGAGAATTGTCAATTGGCGATTATGTACTCACCGGAGGGGAATTGGCGGCTGCCGTTATGACTGATGCCATCGTAAGGTTGCTACCTGGTGCAATGAGTGATGAACAATCGGCTCTTACAGATTCATTTCAAGACAATTTATTGGCGCCGCCTGTTTATACACGACCTTCAGAATTCAACGGATGGAAAGTGCCCGATATCTTGCTGTCGGGACACGAACGAAACATTGCAGAATGGCAATTGCAACAAGCTATTGACCGAACAAAAAAACTACGACCCAATTTGCTTTCCGATGACAACGAATAAACTTACTCATTTTCTATATCAACTATCTACACCATAAAATATTGATTTGAAAACCATATATCATCAACCCTTTTCTTATCGCAGATAAGCCCAACACTATTTCAAATGATTAAAGCAGGTATTATAGGTGGCGCCGGATACACGGCAGGTGAACTGATTCGGATATTAATCAATCATCCTGAAGTTGACATTGTTTTTGTACACAGCGAAAGCAATGCCAACAATAAAATAACAGACGTGCATAGCGGACTTCTTGGCGAAACATCCTTGACATTTACCAATCAATTGGATTTGTTGGATGCAATTGATGTTCTCTTTTTCTGTACCGCTCATGGCGACACCGAACGTTTTATGGCCTCACATTCATTACCAGCAGCATTGAAAATTGTTGATTTCTCAACCGATTACCGGATGAAACGTTCTGACCACACGTTTGTTTACGGATTGCCGGAGCTTAATTATGACGCCATTTGTCAAGCCAAATATATTGCCAATCCCGGCTGCTTTGCCACAGCCATTCAATTGGCCATATTGCCATTAGCCAAAACACAAACATTGAAAGAATTGCATATTCATGCTATTACAGGTTCCACAGGAGCCGGTGTAAAACCTTCATCAACCACCCATTTCAGTTGGCGTAATGACAATATATCCGCCTACAAAATTTTCACACATCAACATTTATTGGAGGTAAAGCAATCGATTCAACAATTGCAACCTTCCTTCTTGGCCCCAATTAACTTCGTGCCTTTGCGTGGAAATTTTGCAAGAGGTATCTTT
>JAJZHJ010000202.1 GCA_021804525.1 Bacteroidota bacterium
ATAATCTATATCAATATATCGCCCCGTATAACTGTCCGGTGTTTCTACAGGAGGACGCCCTGAGTTTTTATGATTGTAAAAAACAGGGATCTGTCCCATGGCTTTAGGAAAAGTCATCGGTAAACGAGCAGAAGGATCATACGTTCCCCAAATAACATCGGCCATTGCATTGCCGGCTTCCGTACCCAACCACCAACAATAAAGAATAGCAGGTGCCTGCTTTGCAATTTTATTAAAAATCATAGGTCTTCCTCCCATTAATAAAGTGACGGTATGTGGATTTACTTTATAGATATCAGTAGCTAACTCCTCTTGTACACCAGGTAAAGAAAGATCACCTCTCGATCTGGCTTCTCCAGTCATATCCCAGCTCTCTCCCAAGGTTAAAAGAACAACATCGGCTGATTTTGCAGCATTGATAGCAGCGGCAAAACCAGAACGGTCATTCCCGAGAATATTGCAACCTTTCACATACTCAACCGTTGCATTTGGGAACCGACTCCTGACTGCACTTAATAATGTCACAGCAATAGAATGATTGCTTTGTAAAACCCAATTACCATCCATGTCGCGTGCAGAGTTTCCAAGCGGCCCGATAATAGCAATGTGTTGAACAGGTTTTAATGGCAGAAGATCATTCGTGTTTTTCAACAAAACGATAGATTTGTGAGCCATATCTAAAGCAACAGCCTTGTTTTTTGGAGTCAGAATATCTTCTGTTTCCCTTTTTGCATTGCAATACTGATAAGGATCATCAAAAAGACCCAGTGATAATTTCTGCATTAATATCTTTTCAACTGCGTGATCTATTAAGGATTCGCTAATTTTTTTATCTTGAACCAATTTCTTCAGATAGTCAATATAACAATAGCTTTCCATGTCAATATCAACTCCAGCGGAAAGAGCCTGTTGGGCAGCTTGTTCCCTGTCTTTGCTATAGCCATGAGTAACCATTTCGCCAATAGAACCCCAATCAGAAACTACGATACCCTTAAAATGCCAATCATTATATAGGATGTTGTACAGCTTGCGGTTAGCACTCGAAGGAACCCCGTTTATTTCATTAAAAGAACACATAAAACTGGAAATTCCGGCTTGCACCGCAGCTTTAAAAGGAGGCAGATAAAGATTTTGCAATGTTTGGTCGGAGATATCCACTGTGTTGTAATCGCGGCCTCCAATGGCAGCGCCATAAGCGGCAAAATGTTTGGCACATGCCATTAAACGCAATCCATGTACCGGTTTCTGATAACCTTCCACCATGCATTTCGCTATTGCACACGCCAGAAAAGGATCTTCTCCGGGTCCTTCCATTACCCTACCCCAACGCGGATCATGCGCTACATCAAGCATAGGAGAAAAAACCCACTGGATGCCTGAAGCCAATGCTTCCTTAGCAGCCACTTCTGCTGACTTCTTAATTGCTGTTGTATCAAAGCTTGATGCCTGAGCCAAGGGAATAGGAAAAATCGTTTTATAGCCATGAATAACATCCAGTCCAAACAATAAAGGAATTTTTAATCGCGACTTCATCGCTAACGATTGTATGTATCGCGTGTTTTCGGCCCCTTTAATATTAAGCATTGAGCCTATCTCTCCATTTTGGATTTGAGCACTCTTGTCTCCATTTTGCAACACCGGACCGGTAGCTTGCCAATTCCCTGTTTCCATATTTAACTGCCCGATTTTCTCATCAAGAGTCATTAGTCGTAAAATCGAATCAGCTTTTTGTTTAAGAGAAAGTGTGGATTGTGCATTTACAGTGCTGAAAAGCAAAACCAAGCACGAATAAAAGAACAGTTTTTTCATACGTGTATTTTATTTTATAACATTAAGGATGTATGGAACTCGCCAAAATATTAACTCGAAAGCGTTTATAATTTCAATGTCTCGTTGAACTCGTAAACTTGTTTCATTCCATTGATTATAAGCCATTTTATGGCTCGTTTCATAATTCATTACAGCGACACACCGATTTAATTAGGATTGACATAAAAACATCCATTCTGTTTATTTCTGATATATCCTGACGTAATCCACTTTCATCGTTTGAGGAAAGATAGTATCATCAACCTTGGGACCACCCCAACCACCTCCTATGGCAATATTGAAGATAAAATAAAATGGTTTATCGAAAGGCCAATTGGCTGCCGTCTTTTGGTCAGGATTATATTCATATACCACATGTCCGTCTACAAAATATCGTATATACTGTTTGGTCCATTCCATGGCATATAAGTGATACCGGGTGAATGGATTCTTCAAATAAATAACGCCTGTATAAGGTGTGGCTCCATATCCAGATAAATCATGAAGTGAACAATGAATGTAGCCAGGTTGTTTGCCTACATGCTCCATAATATCTAATTCTCCACATGACGGCCAGCCCACTGTTTTTTCATCAGCGCCCAACATCCACAAAGCAGGCCATGTTCCCGTTCCCCATGGCAATTTAGCCCGTATTTCGACTAATCCGTATGTGAACACGCGTTTATCTCTTGTACAAATGCGTCCTGACGTATATTGTGAATTTTCTTTTCGTGCAATTATGGACAAATAACCATTCTTTACCTGAACATTTTTACCGTATGTATAATCTTCCAGTTCGTTATTGCCCCACCCATTTTGACCTGTTTCATAACTCCATGAAGAAGTATCCAGAGATGCTTCGTTAAACTCATCAGACCATACTAAATGGTAGCCTTTTGTCGATTGTGCATGTAAAATGCAAATGCCGAAAATTGTTAAATATATGATAATAAAATATTGCTTCTCCATGTTCTATTGAGATTTAAAAAAATGGTTACATTTGAAACGAACAGCACTTAATCAATTCAGTTTAAGCCAGTCCAAATTAAGAGTGCCATATTTGACCATTACTTTAATTCTATTATCTCCATTTTTCAAATAGAAATCGCCAACAGGTACCTCCATAAAGTCTTTTGTGACTACATTAAACACTACCTGTTTATTATTAATCTCAATGAGTAACTTAGCAGGGGCAACCTCTGCAGATGCCCTTATGGTCAAATGATGTTTTTTATTATCTAAGCTGTTAAAATCATAAGCAACCCATTCTGATTTTTGCAGTTCAATGTATTGCTCAGACAATGACTGATCTTCATTACTGCTTTCTAATTTTATTTGTACGGGGTCTTCAGTCCTGTAATATTTTGATTTATTCAGGGTGTCTAATACAAAATAAGAACGATTGTACCCATCATGTCCATAATTTTCGGCTTCGATTTTCCCAGGAATTCTGGTTAAAATAGCATTGCAAACATCTTCAAAATAAATGCAGTTTGCAAGTTTGATATTTTCAAGAAAATCGCTCAATATTTTATCTGCTGTTGCACTGCCTGGTTTAGCACCGCCTTTGGTGTATTCAGAGATTAAATTCCAATTATTCGGCTTCTTAATTGAATAGGGGGTGTTCTGGGTATCCATTTTCTTCCAAGGCCAAAAAGAATAGCCAATATCATTAGCAGCAAGATATTGAGAAGTACCCCAATATATAGTATTATCCTTTTCACCAGTCTCGCCAACCCATATAGGTGTCTGAAGTTCATTCCGCTTTCTTATAAAATAATCAATATCACTCAGATGATCAGGTGTAGCCCAGCAATAATAATGAAACTGATAAAAAACATTCTTATCAAAAGGCTTATCAAAAAGAGACCAATCACATGCCCAATTGTAACCCTCCAAAGTAATCATGTGTCTAGTGTCAACTTTACGTATTGCCGAAGTAACACGCTCATACAAAGGAACAAGTAAATGCTTGAATTTATCAGCTGAACCTGTCTCAATTGGTAGTGGTTCGTTTAGTAAATCATAAGCAGCAACGGCAGGTTCATTTTTGTATCTGAGAGCTAATTTTGTCCAAAGGTCAACGAGCTGGCCTTGGTATTTTTGATCGATAAAAAGGTCTGGGCTATCATTGCGGCTGTCATCTATATTAGCACCTGTTTGTCCACCAGGAGCAGCATGCATATCAAGTATAACATACACATTATTTTTTTTGCACCACGAAACTAAGGAATCAATTAATTGAAAACCTGACTCAATATAAACTGGTTTATCACCTTCAGATAATAATAATCTAGAATCTAATGGAAGCCTTACACAATTAAATCCTAACTCAGCAATTCTTTTAATATCAGCTTCTGTGATGTAATTGTGCCTGTATTCTTTCCAAAAATGTTCTGCCTTTTTATTCCCAATCAAATCCCTCACTACTTTTTCTATTGTGCGGGGACGGTCCCCCAAAGCCCCGAATTTCCACATATACCCCTCCGGTAAAAGCCAGTTCCCAAGCCCAACTCCCTTTAAGTATATTTTAGATCGGA
>JAJZHJ010000203.1 GCA_021804525.1 Bacteroidota bacterium
AAACTTGCTAATGAGATGTTTGATTGGTATACTTAAGTAAAAAAATATCCCTATCGGTTAATTGCAAAATTAGCCGATAGGGATATCGGAATTATCCATTATCAAGTATTCAGCCCGTTTGTAGCATTGACATTCTTATTAATAAATGGGTTCGCCAAGTGCGATTTTCAATTTATATTGACTGACGGTGTAGTCGATTTGTGTTTTCAAAAAAGACAACCGACTTTCTGCTAATGAAACTGCGCTGTCCAACAAATCGAGGTTGGTTATGCTGCCGCTCTCAAAACTTGTTTCGGCTAACTGGTATGCTTTCTCGGCTTGTGTAACCTGAAGAGTGGCTTGCTTTACTTTTTGTTGTGCAGCATCAACGTTTTCGTAACTTTGAATCACGTCGTTTACCACATTCCGTTGGGTTAATTCTTTATCTTGCGTTGCACTTTGAATTTCCGATTTGGCCGCGATGCGATTGTATTTGGTTCGTGTTGCATCAAAAAGAGGTATTGTAAGACTTACACCCACCACGTAGTTGGCTTTTGGCGTGCTTAAAACAGGAAAATAACCATTTTTGAACCCTCCATTAGCAAAGAAATCAAGTGACGGATTATTGGCTGCATTCACGTTGTTCAAGCGCATTTGGGCTAACAATCCTTGTTTATTGGCAATTTTTACTTCTTCGCGTTGTTTTAACGCCACGGAAATAAGTGAATCATTTGGAACAAACGTATAAGGTGCTGCAAGATTATTTTGAACGGTTACTATTGCCGTTTGTGGCTTGCCTAGTAACGCGTTAAGTTGACTTTGAGCAATCTTGAGTGAGGTTTCTAAATCAGTTTTTTGATTTTCGATAGAGGAGATACGCACTTTGGTGGTTAGTATTTCGTAATCGGTAGCTGATCCTGTGGCCGCTTTTTTTTCTACAAAACGCAGGTGATCGTACAAATTTTTCAATTCGTCGTTTTTGATACGAATGGCTTGCTGTAGGTAATCTAACGTGAAAAAGTTTCCAACGACCATCAATGATAATTGTTGCTTGATTTGGCCCTCGGTTAGTTTTGCCAATTCGCTGTTTTGATTTGCGTACGCGACATTTTTAGCGGTCTTGCCAAAATCATAAATTGTTTGATTGTAATTGATGGCAGCCGAATAATTATCAGCTGGAAACATATTAAACGTTCCCAATCCCGGAAATGAAATAGACGAAACAGGACCAATGTGAGAATAAGAAGACGAAAGTGAAATGTTAGGATAATAGGCCGATTTTGATAATCCTATTCTTGCATTGGCTGCGATGATGGCTTGCCGAGCTTCTTGGAGGGTTGGGTAATTTGTCATCACTTGTTTCATAACAGCCGGAAGCGCTAATGAGTCCGATGGAGTTGTATCCACATTGGATTGCGCTGTCATAGTTGAAGCTATTGCTAACCCCATTAAAAAAGTGGCTATGTAAGGTAGTCTCATCCGAAAATGTTTTTTTTGATTCAGATTGTGTTGAATTCGAATACTCCTGTCTTCAGTCGCATGTATGTTACTATAATATATTCGTTTCATTTTTTTTGAGTTTTAAATTGACCTGGTGCGTTCTTTTTCTTTGTCTTCATTGAAATAACCGGCAAAACACCTAACAACGTTATGATGGCGGCAAGCAAAAAATCATCATTAATACCTTGTATAAATGCTTGGTTGTTAATGTTTGATAATAGCAAATATTTTGCCTGTTGAAGGGCTGTCGAGAAGGAACTCCCTACATGTTGTTGTACGAAAAAGGTAATATGGTGGATTACGTTACTGAATTCCTGCGACCGTGGCAGCATTGATTCTCCATATACTTGTGAGTGGAAACTAATCCTCGCAGTCAGTACGGTTGTCAGAAGTGCTACACCGATGCTACCCCCAATTTGACGAATAGTGTTGGTAATACTCGATGCTTGGGCCATTTTATCGTGCGGAATAGTCAATAACGAAATTTGATTCAATGGCGTAAACATAATACCCATCGCAAAACCTCTCAGGTACAGAGAAGACATCACGTATGGCCGCTCAGTCAAGAATGAAAGATCGGAGTTAATATAAAGACTTATTGCTAAAAGTATAATACCCAAAATAATAGGTATTTTTGGATTTGATTTATCGGCTATTAACCCCGCAATAGGTGACATCAAACCTTGAATGATCCCTACAGGCAGAAATACGGCGCCTGATTGTAATGCCGTGTAACTCATTGCATTTTGCAGATAAAGTGGCAATAAAAAAGTACTGCCGAACATACCTATACTAAAAATGAAAATAACAACATTGGCCAATCCGAAATTACGATCTACTAGAAGCCTCAGATCGAGTAAGGGATAGTCTGTGGTTAATTCCCGAGTTATAAACACCACAAAAGCAATAGCCGAAATGGCAAAACAAGCTAAAATATAAGGTGCTGTCCAACCTTCTGCATTTGTACTGGCATTTCCTTCCGAGAGAGCATAAAGCAACACAGGGAGAAAGATAACGACGGAAATGAACCCCGTGAGATCAAACTTGCGTACCGCTTTGTTTATAAATTCGCGTTGAATGATGATGGTCAATGCCAAAGCAATGATACCTACAGGTATGTTGACGTCAAAGATCAACTGCCAACTGAAGTTGTCGACTAAATATCCCCCAATGAGAGGCCCGAAAGAAACAGATGCCGCTGCTGAAATTGCCCAGAATCCTAGAGCTACACCACGTTGTTTAACAGGGAATTCGCGTAAAATAATGGCCATTCCTAACGGTTGTACCATTCCGCCTCCTAACCCTTGAATAACGCGTGAAGAGATGAGCATGGTTTCATTGCTCGAAATGCCGCACAACATCGATCCGAATGTAAAGAGAAACAACCCCCAAAAGTAAACGCGCTTGTACCCAAATCGGTCGGCTAACCATCCTGAGGTGGGGAGCATAGCCGCCATTGCTAACATGTATCCAGTGATGACCCATTCGATGGTGGAAAGTCCCACGCCAAACGAAGCCATGATTTTTGGAAGCCCTACGTTTACAATCGTGGCATCAAGCACTGCCATAAATGTCCCCAGCATGACATTACCAAGCACAAACCATTTGTAATTAGGGTTCTGTGGATGATATACCGAATCTCTTGGCCGTAATGTACGTCGTATTTTATGTGTGGCTGATAGTTTTCGCATTATTTTCTCACAATTTTAACCACTGCCGACATACCTGTACGTAGTACAAATTGATTGAGGTTCTTGCCATCCTCAGTGCCATCAATGGATATTTTAATAGGAACTCGTTGTGTTACTTTCGTAAAGTTGCCTGATGCGTTGTTAGGCGGGATAAGCGAAAATTGCGATGCGGTGCTGGCGCCGATATAGAAAATCTTCCCTGTAAAAGTAACTCCGGGATAGGTGTCAAGTGTGAATATTGATTTTTGACCAATGGACAGATTATCCATTTTGGTTTCTTCCAAATTGACTAACACCCAGAATTTCTTCGTATTGTTGAGCGTGAAAATAGCTTGCCCTATTTGTGCAAGATCACCCGGAAGTTGCCAGCGTTTGGAAATAATTCCATCGCAAGGTGCATATAATTTTGTATTGGCGAGTTGTGTATTGATTACCCCTAATTGTGTCTTTGAAGTTGCAATGGCAGCTATAGCGCTATTGATTTGCGTTTTAGATACTTGGATCATAGCTTGAGAAGCATTTACTTGCGCTTTAGCGGCTTCTTCGGCTTTTTTGAAGTGGTCGTATTGTTCTTTAGGAATTACTCCTCCTGCAAATTGAGTTTTTGCTCGGTTAAAGTCTTCCAAAGCTCGTTGCCAATTGATATAGGCCACCTTACTATTATCAGTATTTAATTGATAATTAGCTTGTGATTGTGCTTCCGCTGCTTTTGTCTGAATAATGGAAGAAAGCACTTGTTGTCTTTGGGCTATCAAATCAGTGCTGTCCAAAGTCACTAACAATTCGCCTTGTTTTACAGAATCGCCTTCATGCACATAGAGTTGATCAATGCGTTCAACTATCTTTGGTGTGATGGACACATTATTAGAGTCAACATAAGCGTCATCAGTTTGTATGTAGTGTGCGTAGTCTTCGTACCAAAAGGCTCCTGCAACTAAAACTAACAAAATGATGATGGACACCGGAAGATAAACTTTCAGGTTTTGTTTGGTGATTTTCTTGATTTTCATACAGTGATTTCTTTTTGCTGTGATATTTTATAAATCTTTCTTTTTATCTCAATAATAGGTGTTTATTTGCATCCGTGATAGAGAATATCTTTAGAATACTTGATTTTTTGTATCCGGACATCCCGACGGCTTCCCAAAGCTTATTATTAATAGTTC
>JAJZHJ010000204.1 GCA_021804525.1 Bacteroidota bacterium
GGTATGGGCGGCTAGCAGTTCATCAAGAGAGGATAGACATGAAGCGATTTTTTGTTGTTCTAATTTATTCTTTGGGGTTGGAAACTTTATAGTAAAAAAATTATTAGCGCTAATATTTAAAAGTCCATCCATTCTGGCACCACTTGTAATAAACTTCTGGAGTTGACTGCCATGATAATTATTATCAAAATATCCCTGATAAAAATCACCATTATAATTATCTTTAAACTTGAAACTGATAAAAGCATTTGGAGCCGCTACTTCGTCAAATTCTTTTAGTTTATATATGCAACCTTGAGGGAACTTTTTTGAATTTCCTTTATTATATGAGAACTCCCCTTTCTTTAGTACAATATAATTTTTGTATTGTTGTCCGGATATATCTCTACTGAATTTCTCTGCTTGAGAAACAAATCCAACACCAGCCGAGATACTAACTGTTATCAATTTTCGATCTCCTGCTTTTTTCTCAATTCTATCGCTTATTTCACCTAAAGTTGGTTCATCCCATTCACCCTCATTCACAAACTCAGGAAACCTCAACTCCGGCACTATCTTATTATCTTTATTCATCATACCAATCAATTAATCACAAAAATCACAGTTCAGACTATCACAAAAATCACAGTTCAGACAATTATTCATACGCTTTTAATCCTGATATTTCGTGTCCCTGAGCCAATTTTTTGAGTAGCGGCACTAAGTCTTCCATCAATGCCAGTTCTTTTTTGGTACGGTCTTTCCAGCCTAATTCTAAAGGAGCAAGCAGGTCACTCAGTTGTTCACCATCGAATATCATACGGGAGATAATGCCATCTATAAATGCTTTCAACGCATCGGTTTCCAAGCCGTGCTTTTGGGCTGTTTCGTTTATTTGGTTAGCAAACTTTTCAGCCTTAAAGTCCTGATAGCCGTCACGAATTTCGGTTTCCGACATTCCTTTGCCTTCTTCCAATGTTTTGATATAGGCTGCAATATCATCGCGTTCGTCCATCAGGTTAGCACTCGAACTAAGCAGGTTAATCAACTGTTCCCGGCTCATCTTTTGTTTCGACGGCTTATTCTGGGTGAACTTGGAAATCAAGCCCATAATATAATCGTAGTCGATAATGGCCGAAGCAAACAGCACAAACTCAAAATCGAGTTCCTGCACAGTAGGGTTAGCATTATCGCCCTCTTTATCGCATTTTTCTTTCAGTTGTTTGGCTGTTTCCAGGTACGAGCTGCGGAATTCAAGCAGCTGGTCAGTTGGCAGAATATGCTCTATCAGTTCTTTTTGTTCCGGTTGCAAATCGGTATATTGGTCGAGTTGCGTTTTCAGTCGTTGTACTTCCTTAAAGCGGTTGATAAAGTTGATGCGCGCCGTATCGCCTTTCAGATTATACACTTCCTGTGGTTCACACAGCAAATCGCTTGTTATCATAAACCCTTGTAAGGCTGCTACTGCTTCTTCAAATTTCTCTATCACCTTGGGTGCAGGGTCAACCAACCATATTTCTTTGGCTTTGCCTTTGTCTTTCTCACCCGAAAATAGCGCAATGGCATTATCTACCGCATCCTGCTGCTGACGGAAATCGAGGATATTCCCATACGGTTTGCTATCGTTCAATATACGATTGGTA
The DNA here is from genome assembly GCA_021804525.1 of Bacteroidota bacterium. Lineage (GTDB taxonomy): Bacteria > Bacteroidota > Bacteroidia > Bacteroidales > Paludibacteraceae > Microbacter. Next base: position 1,623 of record JAJZHJ010000204.1, read on the forward strand.
CGCGAGAATGCCTGAATCAATCCGTGATATTTCAGGTTTTTATCTACATAGAGCGTATTCAGGAACTTAGAGTCAAAGCCGGTGAGCAACATATCCACCACAATAATTAAATCAATCTTGTTCTTGTGCGGATAGTCTTTGTTGCTGTACTTCTGGTCTTTGATGCGTTGCTGCACGTCTTGATAATACAAATCGAACTCATTGATAGTATGATTCGTACCATATTGCGCATTATAGTCGGCAATAATAGCCGTCAAGGCCTGTTTTTTGCCTTCGGGGTCTTGCTTGTTATCTTCTTTTTCGTTGATTAAATCGTCCTGCAACTGTTTGATATCAGCCAGATTCTTTTCGTTTCTAGTATCGCTGTCATTCGCCAAAGCCTGTGTAGGTGGCGAAAACACACAAGCAATATTCAACGGCACATAGTCTGCATTTTCCGCTTGTTTTTGTGCCTGTATAGCCTTAAGCCGTTGGTAATGATCAATAGCATCGTTTATCGATTGCGTAGCAAAAAGCCCGTTAAACCGTCGGTTGTTGGTAGCCGAATCATGTTTTTTCAGTATGGCATCCACAATGGCTTGTTTGGCGACCTCTCCCCCATCCCCTCTCCAATTGGAAAGGGTAGAAGTGTCTTCGGGTTTAAAGTAGTCGATATGGAAGCGCAACACATTCCGATCCTCAATGGCATGGGTAATGGTGTAAGCATGTAACTCCTGCTGGAATATATCCTCTGTGGTTTTGTACGAAGCAAATTCTCCTTCACGAATTAATTGCTTTGAATTCTCTTCAAAAATAGGCGTACCCGTAAAACCGAATAATTGCGAATTCGGGAAGAACTCTTTAATGGCTTTGTGGTTTTCGCCGAACTGTGAACGGTGACATTCGTCGAAAATAAACACAATACGTTTGTCGCTGAGCGGTTGTAAGCGTTCCTTGTAATTTTTTCGGTGATCGGGGTCGAGGGCAATACCCAGCTTTTGAATGGTAGTTACAATCACCTTATCCGCATAATCTTCCGACAGCATACGGCGCACCAATGTTTCGGTATTCGTATTCTCTTCCACACAGCCATCCTGAAACTTATTGAATTCTTCACGGGTTTGCCGGTCGAGATCTTTACGATCCACAACAAACAAACACTTCTCAATATCCGGATTGTCTTTCAACAGAGTAGAGGCTTTGAACGAAGTCAGTGTTTTACCACTACCGGTGGTATGCCAAATATAACCGTTGCCACGGTTTTCATGGATACAGTTTACGATTGCTTGCACGGCGTATATCTGGTAAGGGCGCATCACCATTAGTTTTTGTTCGTTAGCAACCAATACCATGTACTTGTTGATCATTTCGCCCAGCGTACATTTCGCCAGAAACTTTTCGGAAAAATCATCCAGATACGTAATTTTCTTATTGTTTACATCAGCCAACTGATAAACAGGCAAAAACTGTTCATCGGCATTAAACTGAAAATGCTGATTGTTGTTATTGGCAAAGTATTGAGTATTGGCTCTATTACTCACAATAAACAACTGCATAAAACAAAGCAGCGTATTGGTATAGCCATTGCCTGCATCGTTTTTATAATCCACAATTTGTTGCATCGCCCGTCGTGGACTTACTTCCAACGCTTTTAGCTCAATCTGTACCACAGGCAAACCATTAATCAGTAGAATCACGTCATAACGCTGATGGCTGTTGTTGGTATTGATGCGTAACTGGTTTACTACTTCATAATCATTCTTGCACCAGTCTTTTATATTGACCAAAGTATATTGCAGTGGCGTTCCATCTTCACGGATAAAGGTTTCCCGTGCACGCAATCGTTTAGACGATGCAAACACATCTGGGCTTACTATTTCGTCAAGCAAACGCCTGAATTCAGCATCAGTCAGATTGACACGGTTTAATACCTGAAACTTCTCACGAAAATTATGCTCAAGCGAATCTCGGTCCCGTATATCAGGTCGATAGTTGTATTTTAGATCTTTGAGCTTTTCGATCAGATTTTCTTCTATTTGATTTTCTTTAGTCATTTCAAAAATGGAGCTGCAATTTATGCATAGTATATTGTTTGCCTAAGTCCATTGTTATGGTTTATTTTTAAGCGTTTTTTCCCCTTGCTGTCGCAGTTTTGTAACCTATCCAAGTATCTTATTGGTTTTCTTCAATCGATATTTCTTCTTTTGTTATGGCACGGGTCACAGACTCTCAGTCACCCTGTGAGTGAAACAATATCCGTTTCAAAGGTCACCATTATATTTTTAACTTCCAACTATTTTCTGCACTTTTTTTGCAAGAAACCGTTATCAAATACTATGTATCACAGAAAAGTTGCGATTTCTCTTTGCGGTTTCCCAAAAACCAACCAATCTTATTTTACTTTTTCGCAAAAAAATGTCTATATTTACATTGCTTTTAGTCGGTACTATTGGCAGGCTTCACGTAGGGTTTCGTCCGTAGTCAACCAAAACAATCCGGCTATTTGTTCTTTTCATTCCCCGTTCAGCAAAATCGATCCTCCGTCAATCGTTCAGGGTACCTTCGGTGTTCCTCCTATCTAACTCCTATCCACCTCCTATGTAACTCCTATCTGACGCTTTCCCATTTTCAGGGATTCTGTAAGGTGTTATTTGTATTTTAAAGTCTTTGTTTTAGCAAAGCACCCATTTACTTTGTCCGCTCCACCATTCCATCAAGCGTTGTTTCCAAG
>JAJZHJ010000205.1 GCA_021804525.1 Bacteroidota bacterium
CCTATTTTGACCCACCGCCTCTGCTGAGGTAAATTGCCAAAATCGAAATAGGTTGTGTTCAATAAGTTGTCGGCTTCGGCAAAAAGTTGATAAGATGGTTTGTCCCACATCAATTTCAGATCGCACAACCAATAAGGCGTGAAAGCAGTTTCCTGATTGTTCGTTGCATTGAGATATGTGCCCGCGCGATCACTGTAGCTCACTTGCCATGCAGCATTTAATGACTTCCAGATAGGATTCACTAACCGTATTCTTACCTCATTTCGCAGGTAATCGGTTGCATATAACGAAACATACGCACTGCTGTTTTTGGTCACCTTCAAATAAGTATAATCGACATGTATTGTTTTCAACCAACTCACTTGCGGACGATAATCGACGGCCAATTCAGTACCCATCGACTGCACATTGGTCAGGTTTTGACTGTGCCATACAGGATTCGAAGGCAATCGCACCCAATCAATGATACGATGTCCGTCACGTTGAAAGAAGGCAGCGCGCACCGTCCAGTTGGAAGGTGTCCACAGAAGGTGAATGTCAGTATTAAAAGCCTCTTCGGGTTTGAGTTGTGCATTGCCGACTTGTGTAGGGCTGGTATAATACAGGTCGGTGAACGTGGGTAGTCGGTACGAGTTATGAAGCCAAAATCCAAGTGTCAGGTTTTGGGTAAATGCGTAATCGACATTACCTCCGGCATAGACATGAAATCCGAAGTCATTGTTCCCACTACCCAAAATACCGGCTCCGAGCGTCCATTTGTTGATGTTTTTCACCTGTTTCAGCGAAAATGAGCCATATTGTCTTAATGCGCCTAAGGTAAAAACTTTTTTGCCGGAATAAGGATCATATACCGGTTGGGGGAGCGGAGTTCCCAGCGCATTGCTAAAAATGTGTTCCGAGCGGAAATCACCGGCAAGCGAAGTGGTACCCGCGAGCCATGTGTAGGAGGCTTGAAGTGATGCCCCGAAGATATCCGTCAAGTGATAATTTGGACTTGTGAACCACGAAGGCGCCTGATCCGGGTAACGAAAAAGGGTAAACATGTCGTGATGCCGCCGGTAATATGTGTTAGCGGTGAACAACCAGTTCCGCCACTGTTTCTGATATTGAAGCGAAGCCAGCAACGTGCGCGTCTCTTCATACTGATCAGGAAAACTGGGCGAATAGAAACTGTTGGCACCAAAGTTTTTGCTTTGTGCTCCCAATTGCATCATCCATTGTCCTGAATGGTTGGTGAGAAATCGAATGTTGGAGTAGGCATTGAAAATTCTGAAATCGGTATTGGGAGCATAACCGCTGCTTTGAGACGTATTGGCTCCTGCAGCGACGCGCCATTTTCCACTGTTCAAATAGCCGTAAGCATCGGCTTGTTGATAGTTGTGCGCTCCCGTTGACAGTTGTGCGTGTAGAGAAGTGGGGAACACTTGCCGCGTGATGATGTTAATCGCACCGCTGAAGGCAATAGAACCGGCTGTCCATGCACCGGGGCCATAAAGAATTTCGATGCGGTCGATAAGATGAAAATCAATGGGAATGTCTAAGTTGAAGTGTCCTGTTTGGGGATCGGTGAGGTTCACTCCGTTGAGAAGAATCGCGGTTTGATCGAAAGTGCCTCCGCGAAGGCTGATGTCTGCTTGCACATTTTCTGCCCCACGTGTTCGCAAGTCAATGCCTTGCACATAACGCAGCAGTCCTTGTAGGTTCTGTACCGCCGCTTGCGCAATTTCTTTACGTGTCAGCACCGCCACCACTTTTACCAATTGTTGTGTTGTCGGCGGTAAATCACTGTTTACCTGCACCTCTTTTAACTGGATGGCAGGATCGTTGTCTGTTGTTCTGTATGCCTGCGACAATACGGGTTGATTGCTTGCCGTCAGCATGGCCGCACCTAATACACCGATTTTGACGGCGAGGTGTAAACTGTTGAACACGGCATAAGGCGCTCGTGTCCATCGTCGAAAGCAAGGTAATGCTTTCATTCTTTCCATTTTTCTCATAAAAAAACTAATTAAGTGAAACATAATAAGCTCTCATCGTAAGAGCTTCTTTATCGATAGTGTATTTGTTACTGTCTTACTTAAAGAACAGGTAGGCTACAATGATGGCTGTTATGGCACCGGCCAGATCGGCAAGTAGCCCGGCTGAAATGGCATAACGTGTTTTGGTGATTCCGACAGAACCAAAATAGAGCGCTACAATGTAAAATGTCGTATCGGCAGCTCCTTGAAAAATACAAGAGAGATGGCCTGGAAATGAATCGGGTCCATACGTTTTCATGGTCTCTACCATCAACGCTTTAGCACCGCTTCCGCTTAACGGTTTCATCAACGCATTGGGTAAAGCCGCCACAAAATCGGTGTTGATGTTCATGGAATGAAACACCCATGCGATGCCATTGATCAGCATATCCATTGCCCCTGATGCGCGAAAAGCTCCGATAGCAACCAACATGCCGACTAAATAAGGAATCGTTTTTAATGCCGTTTCAAATCCTTGCTTCGCACCTTGGATAAATGCTTCGTAAACATTAATCTTTTTGATTAAGCCACCGATCATAAAGGCAGCTATAATGGTGATCAATAACACGTTTCCCACCACACTCGATACCATCGTCATTTCTTGAGGCGAGAGATGCGAAAATCCAACGACAATAAGGCCAATGGCTAACGAGATACCTCCCAACCATCCGACAACGATGCGATTCCACAAATTGAGGCGTTGACGGATGCCTACATAAATAATGGCCGTCAGGGTCGATGCATAGGTAGCTATCAAAATGGGGAGGAGGATGTCCGTGGGATTGGCAGCCCCTAGAATGGCGCGTTGTGCCATGATGGAAATAGGCAGCAAGGTTAAGCCGGCAGTGTTCAATGCCAGAAACATGATTTGGGCATTCGAGGCAGTCTGTTTGTTGGGATTCAATTCTTGCAGGCTTTGCATGGCTTTTAAGCCGATAGGCGTTGCAGCATTGTCAAGCCCCAGCATATTGGCCGAGAAATTCATCACTAACTGGCCTCCGGCGGGATGTCCTTTCGGTATTTCAGGAAACAGTTTTTCAAAAAAAGGGGCTACAAGACGGGATAAGAAACGAATGGCACCGGCGCGTTCGCCAATATTCATCAACCCCAACCAAAGTGTCATCACACCGGCTAAAGGCAATGCAATGTCCATGACCGAAAACTTCGCCATATCGAACGTAGCTTTCACAATACGCTCAAACACGGCATAATCGCCCGTGAAAGCAAACTGAATACCTGCTACAAGAAACGCAACTAAGAAAAACCCAACCCAAATATAATTAAGCATAGATAGTGGTTACTTTGGATGTGACAGCGAAGCTGCAAAAGTAGTGTTTGTTTTTTGTTACGGCAACATTTCCTTTTTTAAACAGTTCGCTCGTCTCTCAGTAAGAATCTATTTGTGGGTAGATAGTAAAACCTGTCAAAACGTATACGAAGATTTTAGTTGTTTTGAAGGGAAAACCCAACCTGCAATGGTGGTGGAATAGCTGAGCCTGGTAAGTCGATGCGTACAATTATTCAGGCAAACGTGCATTGGTTCAATTTGTCAATTGCCAAAGCAACAAATTTGGGATTAGAAAACAAGGTTTTCTTTCGATTGCTCCATTGTTCAAGATAAGCGGTAATTTCTTCGACAGTAGTAACTTTTCTATCCGTCATAATAAAATCGATGGTGGATAGTAACTCTAACCCAAATGAAGAATAGAACCCTGTTAAAAAAGATTTTGTTTGTTCTACGATGTGTTTGCATCGACCATTTTCGACTTTATTCAAATAGGTATTCACTTCCGATTCGGCATCGTACATCAATCCTAATTCTTCGAAAGGTTTTTTGTCTTTAGCACTGTAGCCTGTTATATAACTGCCGTTTAAATAAAACAACACATGCTTTACTTTGCCGGAGTATGGTCCATAAAAATTAGGTTGATATTCCAGTTTAAAATATTCTTTTGCCCCGAAACGTTGCAGGAAATAGGCCACTTTTTCGGCTGCAAATTCCGAAACAAACTCACCGTTTCTTACTAAATCGAATAGGACAGACAATAACATAGCACGTGCCGGCGTCAAGCAAACCCGTTCTTTTTTCATGGCTTCTTGTATTGCTACAGTCGGTTCATAAATCTGTATGTCGCAATCCGTAGATGACAAATAGATTTCTATCAAATTTTTCACCTTGCTCCAGTCCAATCCTCCATTTCCAGCTCCCAAAGGAAACATACGTTGCATTGGCATTGAGTGATGATACATGAGTAATACCATGCTGAAGAATGTGCAGAATATTTTCAATATGCGTCATTCTGAACAAGT
>JAJZHJ010000206.1 GCA_021804525.1 Bacteroidota bacterium
CTGCTTTTCGGTTTCGTAAAAGTGTGGTTCAATCATCATAAAATAGTAGGTATTATTATCCGATGGCTCCAAGTCACCGGAGGGGTTAAGAAAATATTATAATTCGCAATAAAGATCGGTGTTAGTGAGATTTTTGCACGGATTTGTCCAGCTATTTTCCTGTCCTACGATGGAATCGGCTTCCAATGGACCCCATGTCCCGGCAGGATAGCCATAGAGCGGGATAGATTTGTCGTTTTCCCACAGCGAAAGAATAGGATCGAAATAGCACCAACTTGCTTCGACAGCATCGCTACGAGTGAAAAGCGTAGATTCACCCATCATGCAATCTTCCAACAATTTTGCATATGCATCGCCAACGGGCGAACCTCCCAAACGGTCGTAGGTGAAATCCATCGACACTTGTTTGATTTCAAAATTGGAGCCGGGTACTTTCATCCCGAATTTCATCACGATGCCTTCATTGGGTTGAATGCGTATAATCATCGAATTGAGTGACGAGTTTCCTGCCATTCCCTGAAACAGACTGTGAGGAGTGGGTTTGAAATGAATAACGATTTCGGAAACTTTGGTGGGCATCTGTTTGCCGGTGCGAATATAGAAAGGCACTCCACCCCAGCGCCAGTTATCAATGAAGAGTTTGAGCGCCACAAATGTTTCTGTGCGTGAATGTGGATTGATATTCTTTTCTTCGCGATAGCCATTGATAAGGCGGTTTTCGGCATGTGACATGGTGTATTGCCCACGAATGACCTGACTTTTGATCTGTGCAGTGGTTAAAGGCTTCAGCGCTTGATACACCTTGACTACTTCGTTGCGAAAACTGTCGGCATTAAAGAGGGCAGGGGGTTCCATTGCGGTTAAGGCTACCAACTGAATCAGGTGATTCTGCACCATATCGCGTAGAGCACCCGAGCCGTCATAGAAACCGCCACGTTCTTCGATACCTAAGTTCTCTACTGCCGTCACTTCCACATGGTCAATGTAATTGCGGTTCCACAGCGGTTCGAAAATGCCATTGGCAAAGCGTAATGCCAAGATATTCTGCACAGTTTCTTTGCCTAGAAAATGGTCGATACGATAAATCTGATCTTCGCGGAACACGCTGTTATAGATGCGATTTAGTTCCTGAGCAGAAGAAAGATGATATCCAAAAGGCTTTTCCACAATGATGCGCCGTGTTTGTCCGTGTGACTCCGTATTTAAATTTACGCTTTGCAGATGAAGTGGAATCACCCCGTAAAGCGAAGGAGGCGTTGCCAGATAGTAGAGATAATTTCCCGGGTTGTCTATTTGTTTGTCGAGCACTTCCAAGCGTTGTTTCAGGTCGGAATAGTTTTCGACGTTGTCCGGATCCATGCTATGGAAGTAGATATGTTGTAAAAATTCGGTTGTCGAAACCGTGTCAAGTTCGTCGGCAGGGACAAAAAGAGGCAATTGTGTTTCGATAAAGGCACGATAGCTGTCGTCTGTGTAAGAAGTCCGGCCAACACCAAGTAAGGCAAACGAAGCATTGAGCCGATTATGTTTATAAAGCCAATATAGCGACGGCATGAGCTTCCGTTTGGTAAGATCACCCGAAGCACCAAAGATGACAATGATTTGACTATTCATGTTGTTATTAAGTTAGGCAATAGGAAAAAACAATGGACAATGTTTAGCGGTTAATGATCAATGAAATATGTAGTTATTTAATCATTCAATTATTCTTTGTTATGTTTGAAGCAAAATGAGACGCTAAGTTAATTCATTCAGAAACGAAATCAAAATAAAACCTCCTTTTTACGGTGATTTATGGGAAATGGAATACCCATTTGGTCGGGATGCCACTTTTGAAATTGTGCTCCGGCAATTAGATATCAAGGTGGTTTGTCTGCCAGGACATCAACACCCGAATAGATTGTATGGTTGAAGAAGGGGTTTCCTTTATCGTTTAAGAGTTGTCAAAATTTCTTTTCGATTTCTTCGTTGGTCAATAGCACCACAATTTGTTTGCCTTCGGGTGTTATATTCGGATTTTCGCAGGTGAAAAGTTGTCCAAGCAATTGGCTCATTTCGTCTTGTGTCATCGTCCGATCGTTGTCAACTGCTGCTGCTTTAGCAAGTGTCAATGCAATCGACTCGTTGAGCGCCTCTTTCATTTTTCCTTTGTTTTGTTTCACTGTGTCGACGAGTAGTTCAATCATCGGAATGGCGGGTTTGTTTTCAAAACCAGCCGGTACGCCATTGACAACGAAAGTGTTTTTTCCGAAAGCAGCTACTTCAAACCCTACATCATGTAGTTCGGGTAACACGGTTTCGAGCAACAGTGCATCCGCCACATTTAATGTGATCATTTCAGGGAAAAGAAGTTGTTGAGAAAGTCCGCGTCGTTCGCGAAGCTGACGCATCCACTGTTCAAATAGGATACGCACATGCGCCCGTTGCCGGTCGATGAACATTAACCCTGATTTTCCACCGGCCAGAATAAACCGGTTTTTGTACAAAAGATAGTTTTTACCTTCGCGTTCTTCATCCAGCAGTTCTTGTGAAGTGTGCTCCATCGTTGGTAATGTCGGATGTTCTAGTGCTGATTGGTCCTTCGATTTTTCAAAATCATGGTACAACGATTCCCAATTCATGGGAGGGCGTTGATAGTTGGAGGAACGTTCCGAATAGTTGTCGAATGGATTGTAAGCCGGGTTAAGATTTACTTTTGGCTGCGATTGTGGCATGTTTTTTAAGGCATGCATCGTCGGAATGTCGATAGCACCTTCCTGATCAAATTCAATGGAAGGAATGGCGTGTGATTTGCTCAACGATTCTTTCACCGTTGCGAGCAAAATAGACCAGATAGCCGGTTCCTGCTCAAATTTGATTTCTGTTTTGGTAGGATGAATGTTGACGTCAATAGAAGCTGGATCGATTTCAAAATAGATGAAATATGGAGGCGTAAGTTGATTGGAAACCAACCCTTCGTAAGCCTGCATCACTGCTTTGTGGAAATACGGATGGCGCATATAGCGTCCGTTCACAAAGAAAAATTGGTTAGCATTTCGCACGGCAGTTTCGGGAGCACCCACATATCCTGAAATAGAAACCATCGACGAATGTGTTTCAATGGGTACCAATTGGCGCTGCATGGCATTGTTTCGCGATGGAAAAAGCTGCCCGATACGTTGACGGTGATTCGTTGGCGCAAGGTTTAACAACTCGGTTTCGTTGTGCTGCAAGGTGAAATGGAGTTGAGGATAAACCAAGGCGATACGGGTAAATTCTACAATCAATTGACGTAGCTCCGTATCGTTCGATTTCAGAAATTTTCGACGTGCAGGCACATTGAAAAAAAGGTTTTTTACAAAAAAAGCAGTTCCTTTGGGGCAATTGACAGCCTCCTGCAAGTCAAGCTGAGATCCTGAAATGGCAATCAATGTTCCCAATTCGTCCGATTCTCGGCGGGTATGTACCTCAACCTGAGCTACAGCGGCAATGGAAGCAAGCGCTTCGCCCCGAAACCCCATCGTGTGGAGAGCAAACAAGTCGGCAGCCTCTTTGATTTTTGAGGTGGCATGACGCTCGAATGCCAAGCGGGCATCGGTATCCGACATGCCTTTCCCGTTATCGACTACTTGAATCAATGTGCGTCCTGCATCTTTCAAAAAAATCTGTATAGAAAGAGCTTCGGCGTCAATGGCATTTTCCACCAACTCTTTGAGCACGGATGCGGGCCGCTGAATGACTTCTCCGGCTGCAATCTGATTGGCTACATTATCGGGCAAAAGATGAATAATATCGTGCATGGAAACCTTTCTGTTTATGAGAAATAAAATCCCTTTATTGGCTCTGTCTTGCTTCATTAAACTTCCACAAAGATACGGAAAATAGAGATAATTTTTGATTCATCCCATCGGATAGGTTCGAATACCTTGCCGAAATGTTTGAGGAAAACATTCTTCCGTGGGACGACGTGTCGGCTCTTTTGCTTAGTGCATAGAATGATAATTTTTTATTTAAAATGAATTAGCTTTTTTGGTATACAAAAATTGTGCTATTCTTCAATTGACTCATCATTAAGCACAATTTGATTTATTCTCATTAAAAACTGCCACAAGAAAAATTTCTTATTAATATTTTATTCTCAAAATATGTACTATATTTGTAAGCAAATATTTCTATCGTTTTATCCTAACCAAGTACGCACATGAAAACCTTTATGCTCTCTTTATCGTTGTTGATCGCAGTTTTGATGGTCAACGTATCTACCGCTTCAGCTCAATGGAGTTATCAAACAAACCCATTATCGGGTACCGGCGACCCAACTATGGTTGGCAAAGTACAATTTGTGTCCT
>JAJZHJ010000207.1 GCA_021804525.1 Bacteroidota bacterium
GATTCGACTTTCCCCCTGATGGAGTAAATTACATTCGATATGCATAACTCAGGTGTCAGCTGGATTGAAGGAAATTATGTTGGCACAGCAATTGTTAACGAGTAGCTTTTCCCCAATTTTATCCGTTACTTTGTAGGTGAAATTAGATAAACACTTGACTGGCAGCTTTTCTTTTGTTGTTTATTAAGTCTGTAAGAAATGGTTGCCAAAATTATAAACTGACAAATTGACAATATCAACTAACCTTTTGACATGGATATTCTACTGAATAGTTTATTAGGAAATGACGCCGACGAATCTACCGGCTATCTTTCCATTGTGGCTGATAGCAGTGAATCGGAAAGCATTAACCTGCCGCAGGATGAGTTAATTCCCATTTTGCCGCTGCGTAACATGGTGATGTTCCCCAACGTTGTACTTCCGATTGCCGTGAGTCGTAGTAAATCATTACGATTGATTCGTGAAGTGTACAAGAACAATGGCTTGTTGGCGGCTGCTTCGCAAAAAGATATAAAAATAGATGATCCGACTCAAAACGATTTACATCCGGTTGGAACCATTGCCCGCATCGTTCGTATTCTTGAAATGCCTGATAACACCACTACCGTTTTGCTACAAGGGTTGCAACGCTTCCAGTTAATGGAGATCACTTCAACCACTCCGTATTATCAAGGATATGTGAAGATGCTTGAAGATGAAGTTCCTACTGACGACAACCGTGTCTTCATTGCGTTGATAGAAGCCATCAAAGAACTGGCGGTGAAAATTATTCAAAATTCGGGTTCTATTCCACCCGAAACTTCTTTTGCTATTCGCAATATTGACAGCCCTGAGCAGTTAATTAATTACATTGCCGGAAATTTTGCATTAAAAATTCTGGAAAAGCAACGACTGCTCGAAATAGATGATTTGGAAGAACGTGGTTATCAGCTGCTGGAAATCATGAACAAAGAGTCTCAGTTGTTAGAAATAAAAGCCAGCATTCAAGCCAAGGCACGTGAAGATATTGATCAACAGCAACGCGAATATTTCTTGCAACAACAAATGAAAACCATTCAGGATGAATTGGGTGGTGGTTCTTCTGAGCAACAAGTCAATGAAATGCGTGCAAAAGCGGCTTCAAAAAAATGGGGGAAAGAAGTGTCAGACCTTTTTGAAAAAGAGCTGGGTAAACTGGAACGTACACATCCTCATGCTCCTGATTTCCCTGTTCAAATGAATTATGTGGAGACTATTTTGGAGTTACCATGGAATGAATACACCAAAGATAATTTCGATTTGAAACGTGCCCAGCGTACTCTCGACCGAGATCATTTCGGATTGGAGAAGGTGAAAGAACGCATTCTGGAACATTTGGCAGTACTGAAATTAAAGGGCGATTTGAAATCACCGATATTATGTCTTTACGGCCCTCCCGGTGTTGGTAAAACCTCATTAGGTAAATCAATTGCTGCTACTCTCAACCGAAAATACATTCGTATTTCGTTGGGAGGCCTACATGATGAAGCAGAAATTCGCGGTCATCGTCGTACGTATATTGGTGCCATGCCGGGTCGTATTATTCAAAATATTAAGAAAGCCGGTTCTGCAAATCCTGTCATTGTGTTAGACGAAATTGATAAAGTCAACTCCGACTTCAAAGGCGATCCTTCATCTGCGTTACTGGAAGTGCTCGATCCCGAACAAAACGCAACTTTTCACGATAACTATCTGGACATAGATTTTGATCTTTCCAAAGTGCTTTTTATTGCTACGGCCAACACCACGCAAACCATTTCGCAACCGTTGCTTGACCGTATGGAATTGATTGATGTTTCAGGATATATTACGGAGGAAAAAATAGAAATTGCAGCACGTCATTTGGTGCCACGGCAACGTGAAAATCATGGTTTGACGAAAGAGCAATGCAACATGTCGAAAGAGACGTTGCGTGCTATCATAGAGAATTATACACGTGAATCTGGCGTGCGAGAATTAGAACGTAAGATTGCCAAAGTGATGCGTCAAATTGCGAAAAGGGTAGCAACAAATGAACTTTACAACGTGGATATTCCTGTAGAAGAACTAAAAACGTATTTAGGCAGTCCTCAATACACGAAAGATTTATACGAAGGCAACGATTATGTGGGTGTGGTAACCGGTTTAGCCTGGACGGCTGTGGGTGGTGAAATTCTTTTTATCGAAACATCATTAAGTAAATCGAAAGCACCCTCGTTGACGTTGACGGGCAATTTGGGCAATGTGATGAAAGAGTCTGCCATTCTGGCATTGGAATATATTAAATCACATGCAACTCAATTGAATATAGATGAAACGTTGTTTGAGACAATGAGTGTGCATGTACATGTACCCGAAGGTGCTATTCCCAAAGATGGGCCGTCAGCAGGCATCACGATGGTGACCGCGTTGACTTCTGCATTCACACAGCGAAAAGTGAAAAAGGCACTGGCTATGACCGGTGAAATGACATTGCGTGGTAAAGTGTTGCCCGTTGGCGGCATCAAAGAAAAGATTCTGGCAGCGAAACGGGCTAATATCAAAGAGATCATCTTGTGTAGCGAGAATCAAAAAGATATAGAAGAGATCAAGCAAACCTACTTAAAAGGTCTTAAATTTCACTACGTTAGCGACATCAGAGAGGTGTTGGATATTGCTTTGCTCAAAAAATAATAGTATATTTGTGACAAATAGCTCTGAAAAGAGTCATTACGTTTTATTTACTAACTATTTTATTATGTCAAAGATTAAACAAATTCATGCCAGACAAATCCTGGATTCGCGTGGCAATCCAACAGTCGAAGTTGATGTAACGACCGATTGTGGTATTCTTGGGCGGGCAGCCGTCCCGTCGGGTGCTTCTACAGGTGTGCACGAAGCTGTTGAACTTCGTGATGGCGATAAATCTAAGTTTTTGGGAAAAGGAGTGTTGCAAGCTGTCAAAAATGTGAACGACGTGATTGCTCCGGCTCTTCAAGGCTTTTCAGTGATCGATCAACGTGGCATTGATAACGCGATGATAGCATTGGATGGCACTGAGAATAAAGGAAAATTAGGTGCTAATGCAATTCTTGGCGTATCCCTGGCTGCCGCTCATGCTGCTGCTAAAGCTACCGGCCAATCATTGTTTCGCTATGTAGGAGGCGTCAATGCCAACACACTTCCTATCCCGATGATGAATATTCTGAATGGTGGTTCTCACGCTGATAATTCCATCGACTTTCAGGAATTTATGATCATGCCGGTAGGTGCATCCCGTTTTAGCGAAGCGCTTCGAATGGGTTCTGAAGTGTTCCATCATCTGAAAGAAGTGTTGAAGAAACAGGGATATTCAACCAATGTGGGCGATGAAGGTGGTTTTGCTCCTAACCTGAAATCGAACGAAGAGGCTGTAACGGTTATCCTTACTGCCATTGAAAAAGCCGGCTACAAGCCGGGAATTGATGTTTGCCTGGCGCTCGATCCTGCATCTTCCGAATATTATATCCCTGAAGAAAAGGTCTATCACTTGCATAAGTCTTCCGGAGAGAAATTGACACCAGCGCAAATGGTCGATTATTGGAAATCATGGACAGATAAATACCCCATTATCTCTATCGAAGATGGCATGGCCGAAGATGATTGGGATGGCTGGAAGTTGTTGACTAACGCCATTGGAAAGAACGTACAATTGGTAGGTGACGACCTTTTTGTGACGAATGTAAAACGCCTCCAAATGGGTATTGATCAAAAGGTTGCCAATTCTATCCTGATTAAGGTAAATCAAATTGGTACGCTTTCCGAAACAATCGATGCGGTGACATTAGCCAAGGTGAATGGTATGACGACTATTATGAGCCATCGCTCGGGAGAAACAGAAGATTCGACCATTGCCGATTTGGCCGTTGCGCTCAACACAGGCCTTATTAAAACCGGTTCGGCTTCGCGCAGTGACCGGATAGCTAAGTACAACCAATTGCTTCGCATTGAAGAAATTCTGGGTGATGAAGCCATCTATTGGGGAAAGAATTTTAAGTACATAAAGAAATAAGCATTACTGCTTTTATTGACTACAGTAAACAGCTGTCTTGGAAAATTATCCGAGACGGCTTTTTTATTGCATATATGATGCGCTATTATAACTGAAAATATTGTTACATTATTCTCCATTTGTTGTGAATCTGCCATAATTTTGTCACCTTTGAAATGGCATTTAAATGGTCTTTAAACAGCCTTTATAGAATCTGTTTGTAGTGCGAGGAACATTGTCAAAAATAGAATTTTTAAATTAGTTGTATCGTATGCAAGGAATTGATATTGTGGGTGGAATATTCAGAGATATACTCTTTT
>JAJZHJ010000208.1 GCA_021804525.1 Bacteroidota bacterium
TAACTTCCAAACATCTCGCCCGTTTTTTTTCAATCTGCGCTACATTTTTTTTGCTTCAACCCACAGTATTTCTTTGTGGTATCGTAAAACAAAATTAAAATTGAAAGCTGGGAAGATCAATTTGTGCATTAAAATATATTAAAAGCAAACAGTAACCATTTATCATTATGTAAGCAAATGGCTTTAATGGCTTTCCATCTGTCATTCGGGTTATCTTCGCTCTTCATTCGCTTTTCATTCGCCCTTCCTCTGCTCTCAAAAAATTGACAAAATGGTATGAATATGAAGATTTTCCTGACAAAATGTATATTGTCATGAAAGTGAATAAATGTATTTATGGAGGGAATAAAGCCGAAAAGAGGAACGTAATTTGCACGTGTAATCTGCTTTATGATACAAATATACATCCTTTTATCTGCTTTTCCAAATTCGATGCTGCGAACTAATAAGAATGCCTATCAGATTTTTCGTTAGAAAGCCTTATCTTTGCAGCAAAATTAAACCCATTGCATCATGGACGACGGCCCGGCAAACAACTTACTATTAACTTGCGTTTAGCAAGGTAGCTGGCTTTTGTTTGCTCCCTTCTAAACCACAAAAGAAGGAGGCTTTATGACTTCACTCAAATGCTTTTTTTTAAGTACATTCACCCAAGGCGGACAACAACTTCTTTATGATTTATGTAGGGAAATTCCCGTAGGAACAATAAACCCTTCACCACACGACTATTTTCCTTAGAAATAGGCTTTTGTCAAGTTATTTACTTTGTTTATCCAACTTAAATGGACTTTCCGCTTTTCGACAAAAAAACCAACAACAATCTAAAGAAAAATCGTAAAACAATGAATACATTTAGAAAAATGATCATTACTTTATTTGTTGCTTGCATCGGTATATCTGTGTATGCACAACAAACAGACAGCCTTAAATATGAAAGAATCTCCATTC
The DNA here is from genome assembly GCA_021804525.1 of Bacteroidota bacterium. GTDB lineage: Bacteria > Bacteroidota > Bacteroidia > Bacteroidales > Paludibacteraceae > Microbacter. Next base: position 949 of record JAJZHJ010000208.1, read on the forward strand.
ACTCTCAAACAACCGTTATTGACCAATACAAACCTGCCTTCAGAGTTCCCTATAGTGGACAAAACAGCTTGCTTCCACAAGCAGAAAATCAAACCTCTATCACATCAACCCTTTATTTGGGGTTAAGGCTATGGCAAGGCGGTTCAGTTTACATCAATCCGGAATTAGCCGGAGGCTCCGGTCTTAGTCAGGTACTGGGCATTGCTGATGCCACAAATGGAGAAACACCCAGAATTGCTGATCCTGCACCCGGTATTTCTATTGCCCGACTCTTTTATCATCAAGTCTTTGCTTTATCAAGTGAAACAACTTATCAACCCAGTGACTTCAATCAATTAAGCGGCCGTTTACCAAACAACTATTTGGCGTTGACCATTGGCACAATCAGCGTAGGCGATTATTTTGACGACAACAAATATAGTCACGACCCCAGAACGCAATTTATGACATGGTCATTGATGGATGCCGGCGCATGGGATTATCCTGCTGATACGCGCGGTTATACGCCAAGTATTGTGATTGAATATGTTACGCCTAAAAATGAATTACGATTTGGCTTTTCTTTAATGCCTAAGGTTGCCAATGGCAATAATATGAATTGGGATATTGCTAAAGCAAGAGCACAAACATTAGAATTTACACATCGCTATAAAATCAATGGACTCGATGGCGCATTCAGAATTTTAGGATTCTTCAATACAGCCAATATGGGAAATTACCTGCAAAGTATTACCTTAAATCCTACAGCTCCAAACATTGAAAGTACTCGTAAATATGGAAATACAAAATATGGATTTGCCATCAATGCCGAACAAGCTCTGACAAACGATTTAGGATGTTTTTTAAGAGGCAGTTGGAATGACGGGAACAACGAAACGTGGGCATTTACCGAGATCGATCATAGCATCAGTATTGGCTTGTCATTAACAGGTGCCTCATGGAAACGAGAGAGCGATAACATTGGGTTGGCTTATGTCACTTCAGGCATCTCAAAGGCACACAGAGAATATTTAGCCGATGGAGGGTATGGCTTTATGCTTGGCGATGGAAAACTCAATTATGGTTGGGAACATTTAACCGAACTTTATTATTCGGCTGAATTAGTCAAAAACAACATCTATCTCACAGGAGCTTATCAATTTCTTCTCAACCCGGGCTACAATCGCGACAGAAAAGGACCCGTAAATATCTTTTCAGTGCGATTGCATGTTAGAATCTGATAAAGGAGTCGACTACCTCTACAAAAAAAAGGTTCAAAGTGCTATCACTCTGAACCTTTTTAATTGTAAGAAAAACCAATTATACAGGAATCACACTTCAAAATCGACGGAACACCGATCTGTTCGCACCACTTTGACGAATTGCTGTACTTCCTTATGTTTGGGATGATCCTGATAGAATGATAACGCATTGCGGGTCTCAAACTCTGCATACAAAGCGAGATCGTAACTGCCTTCTTGTTTTAGAAAGTCGATACCAACTTCTAATTTGATCAATCCTTCAATCTGACCATTTAAATCTTCAAGTTTTTTTTTTATTAACAGCGCGTTTGTGGCTTTATTATTGCCAAACGCTTCTTCTTTTAAATTCCAAAATACAAGATGTTTTACCATTTCATTTGATTTTAAGAGATGGGACTTGTTTCCTATTCAGGGCAGCAAAGGTAATAAAATCTTTTATTGATTTGTATTTGCAACAAATCATTTCAATAAAAAATGAAGGTAATTTTCTGGCACCTTCGAGTATAGCATCATATCTTAAAAATGTTTTGCTACTTTTGTATCATCAACCAATGAACCATTTTCTTATGGCCACCAACTCTTTTGAAAAAGATAGATTAGAATTTATTACCGTTGCCGCTGAGTTCTGTATTTTTATCGAACACGCCGTTTCATCTGATAAACAAATATTTATCGAACAAGCAGTAAAATATTTGCCAACGCTTTATTTAAAAACCGTATTACTTCCTCATATTCCAACGTCACCCGACGAAGAATCAGAACGTATGGTCACCGAAACAGAATATGAAAACATTCGCAACACGCTCGAAGAGTTGTTAGGTATCGACGACCGTTATCTTACTGCTTTTCATCCTGAAATGAATTATTCGGAAGCGCCCATTGCTGCATCTATCTCCGAAGATTTGACCGATGTGTTTCAAGAACTGAAAGACTTTCTCTTTAACTGTCAATTAGGAGATGAAGTGCTTTTGGAAACCGCACTGATGAATTGTCTTTTTGGGTTTCATGACCATTGGGGACGAAAATTGCTTAATGCCCTTACTGCATTGCATCAACTTTTATGCAACGAGCCTGTCGATCAGGAAGATGAAGAAACCTCTTCTTTCAATAAACGCAATCAACAGAAAGATTCCTTTTTGCAACATCAGTTGCGTGAAGATAATAAAGATTTTTAAGCGCAACCTACATGATATATCAGTCAACCATCTCGAAAGAAGACATAGCTACGTTACCTCTTGCTGCATTTCAAGGCAAAACCATTGTGGTCGATCGACTGGAACAAGTAAACGACGCCATTGACTACTTAAAACAACAACCACTTGTTGGATTTGACACCGAAACAAAACCCAACTTCTCGCCCTCTTCACATAACCAGGTTGCTTTGTTGCAAATATCATCTGCCAACGTATGTTACCTGTTTCGACTTAGCATGTTAGGTATGCCACTCGCTTTATTACAATTGTTGAACGACTCCAATGTATTAAAAATCGGACTTTCATTGCGCGACGATTTCAATGCACTCAGCAAAAGGGCCGTTATCCACAAAGATAGCTTCGTGGATCTGCAAAACATGGTGGAAAATTATGACATTCAGGAAAAGAGTTTAGTAAAGCTCTATGCAATCATTTTCGGGAAGCGCATTTCAAAAAACAAACGACTTTCAAACTGGGAAGCACAACCGCTAACAGAGGCACAACAACTCTATGCTGCCACCGATGCTTGGGCTTGCTACGAAATATACACTCATTTAACACACAACAATCGATGATATATCCAAAAATTATCCTCAAAAAGGGTAAAGAGGAACCACTGCTGCGCTTTCATCCATGGATTTTTTCGGGAGCTATTTTTCGCATCGAAGGAGCTGTCCATGAAGGAGATATTGTAGAAGTACGCTCTGCAAACAACGAATTGATGGCTGTCGGACATTATCAAATCGGCAGCATTGCCGTGCGTATCTTGTCGTTTAGCAACATTGCCATCGACGACAGTTTCTGGATGAACGCCATTCAGCAAGCCTACACGTTACGAAAAATATTACACTTGGCCGAAAACGAACGCTATACAACCTATCGGCTGATTCACGGCGAAGGAGACCATCTTCCCGGACTGATTATCGATA
>JAJZHJ010000209.1 GCA_021804525.1 Bacteroidota bacterium
ATTGGAAAATGTTTCACCAATTACTTGGCTTCAACCTGGAGAAGAGGCTGCTCAAATCATGTTACGCGAATTTATAGAAACAAAAATGTCTTTTTACAATGCACAACATAACCATCCTGAAATAGATGGACAGTCAAATTTGTCTCCATATCTCCATTTTGGTCATGTTTCGGCTCAACGGATTGCGTTAGAAGTGTTAAACAAATCAGCTTCCGAAGATAGAGAAGCTTTTCTGGAAGAGTTAATCGTTAGAAGAGAGTTGGCCGATAATTTTTGTTTTTACAATGCCTTTTATGATCAAGTGGAAGGATTTCCTGCTTGGGTAAAAAAAGAGATAGCACTGCATGGAAGCGACGTGAGAATCTATATGTACACGCTCGATGAATTAGAAGCCGCAATGACTCATGATGATCTTTGGAATGCTGCACAACATGAATTAGTAACAAGGGGGAAAATGCATGGATATATGCGTATGTATTGGGCTAAAAAAATTCTTGAATGGACACCTTTTGTAGAAGAAGCTTTACAATGGGCTATTTATTTGAATGATAAATATTCACTTGATGGTCGTGATCCTAATGGATATGTTGGTATTGGTTGGAGTATCGGTGGTGTCCATGACAGAGCATGGATACCGCGTCCGATTTTCGGGAAAGTTCGTTATATGAGTTATTCAGGCTGCAAATCAAAATTTGATGTAAATCGGTATATTCAAAATAACACGTTTGAATAATTTTCTCATTTTATTATTTTTCATTGCAGTATTCATCCAATCGCTATAGTTTGTACGTCTAATAGAAAAGCTTAAATCACTCACTTATCTAAAACAAATGCTTATGAAACCTTTTATTGTTGTAAATCAAATGATTCGTTCATTGCTTGTTATGTCAATCGGCATGATATTATTGTCGTGTAATTATATTAATGGACATATTATTTCGGGTTCGGGAAAGGTAATACAACAAGAACGTGCCGTGTCATCTTTCAGTCGATTAGACATTGCCGTTCCATTGAATGTTGTCCTTATTCCCTCAAAACAAAGTCGAGTCGTGGTTGAGATTGATGATAACTTGCAATCGTATGTCACAGTAGTTTCTGATGGTTCGTTGCTTTCTATTTCTGTCCCTAAAAACACCAATTTCTCGACAAAGATGAAAGGAAAAATTGACGTGTATGTAGATTCGTTATCAGAGTTAGACAATCATTCGGTTGGAATGTTGACAATGCAAGACACGTTGCATACACCTTATTTTGCTCTTAATAATCATTCTGTCGGAAAAACTGATTTACAGATTGAAGCTAAAGTAATTTCAATAAACAATCATGCCGTTGGAAGACTGAATCTCTATTTACAGGCTGATTCCATATCATTAGATAATCATGCCGTGGGAGAAACCGTGTTATCCGGCAAATGTAACGAAGCAATGATGAACAACCAAAGTGTTGGTAACTTTGATGCAAAACTACTTTTTTGCCAAGTAGTTCATTTGACAAACAGCGCTGTTGGTGGTACTTCAATCAGATCATCACAAGCTTTTTATATCAAAAACTCGGGAATAGGAGGACTTACCTTGTATGGTAAAGGCCAAGTAGAAGAATTATCTGACAGTGGAATTTCGAAAACGCGACATGCTGATAATTAGTCGAGTATATAGATGTGTGTCTCACACTTGAGCGTTTTCGTGAGCTAACAACCATTTTTTACGTTCAATGCCACCATTATAACCGCTTAATAATCCTGATGTTCCTATCACACGATGACAAGGAACAACAATCGGGAAGGGGTTATGATGGTTGGCATTGCCCACAGCTCGATATGCTTTGGGCCTATCAATAAGTTGTGCTATAGTTTGATAAGATCGTGTTTCTCCAAAAGGAATTGTTTGCAATGCTTGCCAAACTTGTTGTTGAAAGGCAGTGCCTTGATGGCTTAGCCGTAAAGAAAACGTTCTACGTTCTCCAACAAAATAATCTTTTAATTGAGCGATTCCTTCATTTACAGCCTCATCTTCATCGCCAATCGTTTCAGGCTCTTGCTCAGCAAATGATATGGATACAATCTCATTGGCAAGGCCTTTAACATTTATCCATCCGATGGGAGATTCAAAAGAACGTTGAGTCATTTATTTAATATTAAACGATAATGCTTTCCCTTTTGAGCTACCTATGATTTTATCATTTTCAAATTGAAGTACCCCGTTGACAAATGTATGAGTAACTTTTGCATGAAGCGAAACTCCTTCGTACGGAGTCCAACCACATTTTGAAAGAGTAGATTCTGAAGTGATAGTCCACGAATTGTTAGGATCGACCAACACTAAGTCAGCAAAAAAACCTTTTCTGATATAACCACGACGATGAATGCGGAACAATGTTGCCGGAGCATAACACATTTTCTCAATCACTTTTTCAATGCTTACTTGCCCGTGACGCACTAATTCCAACATGAGTGGGAGTGAATACTGAATGGATGGTATGCCAGAAGGAGTTTGAAAATAAGAGCCTGTTTTCTCACTTAAAAGATGAGGCGCATGATCGGTTGCAATTGTATCTATTTTGTTTGTTGTAAGAGCCTGTAACAATGCTTTTTTATCATTTTCTGTTTTGATAGCAGGATTTGATTTAATTTTTGCTCCCCATTGATCGTAATCACGTTGGTCAAACCAAAGATAAGGGATGCATGCTTCAGCTGTAATTTGTTTTTCAGATAGAGACTTCGATCCATCAAAAAGTGCCAATTCATTTGCTGTACTTACATGGGCAATGTGTAGTCGCGAGTGATTCCGCATTGCCATTTCCACTAATGATGCAGTCGTTTTGTAACATGCTTCTGTTGAACGAATCATTGGATGGTAACTGAATGGCACATTCTCCCCGAATTGTTCCTTGTATAAGGCACTGTTGCGTTGAATTACAAGATCATCTTCGGCATGTGCCACTAACAAATGTTGAGACGAAGCCATCAATTGCTGCACAATATTTTTGTCAACAATTAAATTTCCTGTCGTCGACCCAAGATACATTTTAATTCCGGGTACTTGTTGTGGATCCGCTTGCAAAAGTTCATTTAGATTGTTTGGAGTTGCTCCTAAAAAGAACCCATAATTGATCAGCGATTTTTCTGCCGCAATTTGTTGTTTTGTTTCCAATGCCGCCATGGTTGTTGTTGGTGGAATTGTATTGGGCATGTCAATAAATGATGTCACGCCTCCGGCCAATGCCGCTTTCGATTCTGTTGTAATATCAGCTTTTTCAGTCAAGCCCGGATCTCGGAAGTGAACGTGGCTATCAATCACACCGGGTAATAACCAAAGATCGGAAGCATCTATGACTTGATTTCTTTGTAAAATAGTTTCTGAAACTTCTCCTTTGAAGATTTCAGCAATTACATCTCCTTCAATACGAAGAGAACCGCGAAATGTGTTTTTTTCAGTAAAAATTTTGGCGTTGTAAATGATGATGCCCTGTTTGTCCATTGAGTGATCCGTTAAGATGCGGTTTTTAGTGATTAAAATATGTTCGTGCAAAAGGACACAACGAAAAAATCAATTATCCCTTTTGCGGAAACCGCCACAAAAATACAAAAAACTTCCACGTGCAGCGTGTTTTCAAATAAAAACATGCTTTTAATTGAATCGAAAAATATTAAATGAAGGAAATGTCATAGGAAGAAACCAAAACAAAGACAGCCAATAAGCTCATAAATGGAAGTTTAACGCAAGATAAGATCAATCAGGGCTCCTTCCAATTCATTAAATTGCATCATACAGCCTTCTTCAGCTAAACGTCTTGGGACAGCATAACAACCTGTTAATAACGTTTCAGGATCTGTTTTCATGCACCAAAGCGACACTTTAGAAGCTATGAACGAAGGAACAGATGGCACCCATGGTCGATTCAATATCTGACGTAAAGTTTGCATGAAAGCCTTGTTAGAAACGGGCTGAGCAGCTGTAACATTGTAAATACCTTCCATCATGTGCTTGTAAAGTGAGCAACGGAAAAGTTGCATCAGATCATTAATGTGAATCCAACTGATACCTTGTTTGCCTGATCCGATGGAAGCTCCTAAAAAGGACTTTGTTAATTTCACCAAAGGAGGTAATGCTCCGCCATCTTTTGCCAATACAATTCCTAAACGAAAAATTAATTGGCGTGTGTCCGGCAGTTTGGTTTCTAAAAAAGTTTTTTCCCATCGAGCACAAACTTCTGCCATAAACCCTTTTCCTGCAGGTGTTTGTTCAGTGCAAAGACGTAGGGTATCGCCGTAATATCCAACTGCACTCATTTGGACAA
>JAJZHJ010000210.1 GCA_021804525.1 Bacteroidota bacterium
CGTTCCGATCATCCTTTTGTACGTGACATTCCATGAAAACCCCAATATTCTATCATTCTTCCTTCTCTGATGCATCGCTTTCATTAACAAGCAAAGTAGAAGCTTTGTTGGATCATCAGCTATCTCATTGGAATTTGGCGCAGCAAAATTATAAAGCATTGAAAACTATTGAATCAAAGACATTGAACGTCTTGGGTTTTCCTATGCAAGTGCAATTCAATCCTTCGCGTATTGTTTCATCGGCGGCTAAAGTAGATGCAAGGTCAATACAACAACGACCTTGCTTTTTGTGCGAGAAAAATAGACCTGCTGAACAAGAAGGTATCCTGGTAGATAATCGCTATTGGATTTTGGTGAATCCGTTCCCGATTTTCCCAAAACATCTGACCATCCCTTTCGTTGAGCATGTCAAACAACGTATTGACGGCCATTTTGGAGATATGCTTGATTTGGCAAAGGCGCTGCCAGAGTTTGTCTTATTCTACAATGGACCGCAATGTGGTGCTTCTGCTCCTGATCATTTACATTTTCAAGCAGGAAATAAAGGGTTTTTGCCTCTTGAAATAAACTGGAGCGCATGGAAACAGTATGCTGAACATATTATTGAACTTCCAAATTTCACTCTATTAAGACATATCACCTACCCCCACGCCATGCTGATCATGGAATCTTCGGAACGGCAGTCGTTAGTTTCTTGGTTTAAAAACTTATATAAACAATTTAATATCAACGTAAATGAGGTTGAGCCGATGCTGAATCTCCTTTGCAGTTGGAAGAATGGACAATGGACAGTATGGTTGTTTCCGAGGCGTTTACACCGACCGTCTTGTTATTTTGCGGATGGGATACAACAATTGTTGATTAGTCCGGCTTCGGTCGATTTGGCTGGTGTATTTATCACACCTCGGGGAGAGGATTTTCAAAAAGTGACTGCGACAGATATTGCAACTATAATGGATGAAGTTTCTATCACGTGTGATTTATTAGATACGATTTGCCACACATTGCAAAAACCATGAAATTACCTTCTTTTTTTCAAAAATCACCTTGGGCTTGGATACCTACACTCTATTTTGCACAGGGAATTCCTTATGTAGCCGTAATGACAGTGGCAGTGATTCTGTACAAAAGGATGGGAATTTCCAATACCGACATTGCACTTTATACCAGTTGGCTCTACCTTCCATGGGTGCTGAAACCGTTGTGGAGTCCTTTTGTTGATTTATTGAGAACGAAGCGTTGGTGGATTGTTACTATGCAGTTATTAATTGGCGCCGGATTAGCTGGTGTTGCTTTTACCATTCCGCTTCCTTTTTTCTTCCAAGCCACACTGTCATTCTTTTGGTTGTTAGCATTCAGTTCTGCCACGCATGATATTGCGGCTGATGGATTTTATATGCTGGCACTTTCGGAACATGATCAGGCAATGTATGTTGGGATCCGGAATACATTTTACCGCATTGCAATGATCACCGGACAAGGCGCATTGATCATTTTGGCAGGAGCTTTAGAGCTTTTCACAGGATTACAGCCAGTGACGTTAAAAGTCGATTATCAACCTTCTTTAGTAGTTCAAACACAATCTATTACAAAAAGACAAGTTGCAAACACTGATTTTGTTGTCGAATCGTCACTTCTCACTTTTCGTCAAACGTCTATTTCATCAGATAGTGTAAAGAAAGCCGAGTCTTGGGCGGTGGAACAGAATTTAAGGCATGGTTTTGTTTCTGCTGACACTGCCCACTCGTTAAACGTTTCGCAAGAATCATGGTGGAGCAGAGATGTGTCAAAACCCTTAGGCCATTGGATTCATCATCATTTTGGTGAAAAAAAACAAGTAGTAGCCAATGTGAAAGGGAAAGAGGGGAATGTGGCAATTTTTGCCATTCGACTTGCTCACGCACCTAAAGGAGGCAAATCAATTATTTTGAACACCTCATTTAAGCGAGGTGACAACAGCTTTTCACTGCTTCAAGGAGAACGATTGACTTTTACAGATCGTAATTGGCAACAACCGGCCTATGTGGTTGTGCAAGTGGATCCAAAGCTGTCAAAGGCAAGTAGTGCTACATTTCAGGGACTTTCGGGAAATATACCGTTGGCTTGGTCAATCACTTTTTTTGTCTTAGCCGGCATTTTTATGATGCTTTTTGGATATCATAAAATAGTATTGCCCCACACACAACAGGATCATGGCAGTGAAAATATCCAATCAGCACTGTCTATTGTCAAAGAATTTCTCAACACGTTTGCTACATTCTTTCAAAAGAAGGAAGTAGGTATCGGTATTTTTTTTATGTTAACATACAGACTATCCGAGTCGATGTTGGTGAAGATGGCTGTTCCTTTTTTGCTGGATTCCCGTGAGATTGGCGGTTTGGGATTGACAACTGGAGAAGTAGGATTGGTTTATGGCACTGTTGGCGTGCTGGCATTGACTGTTGGCGGCATTGTCGGTGGAATTTTATCTGCTCAAAAAGGGCTGAGGTATTGGTTTTGGCCAATGGCGTTAAGCATTTCCTTGCCTCATTTGATGTACGTTTATTTAGCTTATGTTCAACCAGATAGCCTATGGTTGATTAATCTCTCAGTGGGTATCGAACAGTTTGGTTATGGATTTGGCTTTACGGCTTATATGCTGTATATGATCTATTTATCACAAGGAGAACACCGTACTGCCCATTATGCAATATGTACTGCTTTTATGGCTTTAGGCATGATGTTACCTGGGATGATAGCAGGATGGTTGCAAGATTTGTTGGGCTACAGGCATTACTTTGTATGGGTGATGATATGTATTTTGCCGACTTATCTTGCCGTTGCGTTGCTCAATGTCGATTCAAAATTTGGCGTTCGAAAGAAAGAGTCATGATTTTTTATAATTTTGAATTTGCTTTTATGCAGATGTAAAAAGGGCGCTGACATATGCATTCTAACTCATTGGCATGTCAAATGAGAATAATCTTTTCTTCGTCATATTTCAATGATCCCACTAACGAGGAAATGAATAAGCAATGTTAACAGGATATTTCCGATTATTTTATTCCAATGTTTATGCAGGAAAAGTTATTGCATCTTCATTTTTAATGTGGTGAGTTTGATGAAGAAAGGAATGGCGGCCAATTGAATTGTCATTGAAAATAGAATTAGCCATGTGATGGAAATATCATATAACCAACCCATTAACGCACTCCCAAGGAACCAGGCAACGCCAAAAACAGCATAGAACACGCCAAATCCGGTAGCGCGTTTTCCTGCTGGCAGGATAGAGGCAAGTACAGCGCTAACTATCGATTCCTGTGCTCCCATACCGACACCCCAGCAAATCATGCCTGCAATGGCTGTGTAAAGATTACCCTGAAACACAAGTGGTGCAAACAACAACGAGATGATGGTGCTGAAAATCAAGATGCGAATGCCAAATTTATCAAACAGCTTGCCAAGTAGTAAGGCTGCTAAAGCATCCACTCCCATTGCTACCGCATACATCACCGGAATCCATTCTGCCATCACCTGCCCACTTTTGTCAAAATGATACGCAATCAGTGAGTAATCGGCAAATCCGGCTCCAATCAACGATAATGCGATTAGATAGAACCAATAAAACCGTTTTGAAGCAATAGCCTTCTTTGTTTGATCCGGTACTTCGAGCACTCTGGTGTTAGGGAAATTTATTCGCGCCACCGTTAGTACAGACAATGCCAACAAAGCAGGAATAAATAACGTGGCAAACGAATGATGGTAATCTTTGGAAAAGAAAAACACAACGGAAACAATCAGTGGCCCTGAGACAGCTCCCACCTGATCGAGCGCTTCGTGCACTCCGAATCCCTTGCCATGTCCCACGGAAGAAGTGGCATTAGACAGCATGGCATCACGTGCCGGTTTACGAATCGCCTTGCCCGTTCTTTCCAAAATCATCAAAACAGCAGCTATTTGCCAGCTCCCTGCAAGTGCAAGCAGAGGCACCGCCAATAAATTAATAAAGTAACCTGTGAACGTAATTGTCCAATACTTCTGCGTTTTATCTGCTACCCACCCTGAAACTAAACGAAGCGCATTGCCCAAAAGTTCTCCAAGGCCGGCAACAATGCCAACAACAGTGGCACTTGCTCCTAACGTGGCTAAGAAAGGTCCGGTAATGCTTCGTGCTCCTTCATACGTCATGTCGGCAAACAAGCTGACAATGCCAATTAGCACAATGAACATCCATGAAGTCTTACGAAACCGTATCATAATGAAATTGTTTGAGCGAGATTACATATTTTCCATCTTGGTCAGCGTCCGGTATG
>JAJZHJ010000211.1 GCA_021804525.1 Bacteroidota bacterium
AGTATAATATTCCCAATTCTCGAGATATTTTTCTAATTTCAGATTTCTGCCAGAAACTTCTTGATTAGTTCTAATTCGGGCAAAACCCAAGAGAGGAATTTCTTTTGTTATCCACCGTATAAATCCGGCGGCAATTCATTCCTGTATTCTAATCTATATCGTCAACTGACAACTGAAGCATTTCTTCTTATTTGCATCATGACCTTTTGTTGCTACTTTTGTGTAGTGACAGTTCTCTCTGAGTAGTCCTATTATCATAACAAACGAATGAAGAAATACCTACTGATCGTTAGTCTGGCGCTCTTTTCCTACTCTTGCAAGAATGCGACGAATCCTGTCTTAACTGTCAATCAGGATCCTGCACAATATGGGACACCTTTTCAAGCAGTGCCGAACACGGCGGATATTGTCATGTACGAGGTGAATATCGGTGCATTCAGCGCTGCGGGGAACTTGAACGGAATCACGGCACGCTTAGACTCCATCAAAGCATTAGGCATTAATACGATATGGTTGATGCCTATTTACCCTATTGGAATACTTAAATCTTTCGGGTCTCCTTACTGCGTGATGAACTACACAGCGGTAAACCCCAATTATGGAACCTTGCAGGATTTACGAAACCTTGTGACACAAGCTCACAACCGGAACATTGCGGTCATACTCGATTGGGTGGGGAATGATACTTCGTGGGATAATCCGTGGATCAGCAATAAATCGTGGTACACGCAAGATGCCAATGGCAACATCATCAGTCCTGCGGGCACTAACTGGACGGATGTTGCCGATTTGAATTACAACAACATGGATATGCGCACAGCAATGATTAAAGCCATGAAGTTTTGGGTGCTCACTGCAAACATTGACGGATTCAGATGCGATGCAGCCGATTACATACCTTTCGACTTTTGGCAACAAGCCATTGATACATTGCAAAACATGCAGGGACGTAACCTGATCTTATTGGCCGAAGGCGATAGAAGCGATCATTTCGCCGAAGGCTTTCAAATGGACTATTCATGGGCTTTCTTAACTACGTTGAAGAATGTTTTTATCAACAACGAAGCCGCGGATAGTCTTTTTGCCACCAATACCGCCGAGTATGTAAACGTGCCAGTAAACAAACGAAAGTTACGCTTTACGACCAATCACGATGAATCGAATGTTGCTACGCCCATCCAATTGTTTAACGGGAAACAGGGAGCCATCGCCGCATCCGTCATCACCATCTGCATGCAAGGAGTCCCATTGCTTTACTGCGGACAGGAAGTCGGGGTTTCAAATCCCCTCACCTACTCTACGCAAAGACCGATTAACTGGACACAAAATCCGGATATGTCGGCAACATACAAGCAATTGCTGGCATTTTATAATTCCTCCGATGCACTGCGAAAAGGAGGTTTAATACCTTATGCCAATGCCGATGTGGTTGCTTTCGCAAAACAATACCAAAACGAACATGCCTTGATTCTTGTCAACACCCGCAATAGAACCGTTACTTACAACGTGCCTTCCGCTTTGATCAGCAGCGCTTGGACAAACATATCGAACAATACAACGATGACACTGGGAAATACGCTTACATTATCCCCTTATCAGTATTATTTGCTCAAGCAGTAATCAGTAGGAAGTTGGAAGTGATCGAAAAGAAGGAAGTTAAGGAAGTCAGATAAGTTGTAGGGTAAAAATAAGGGCTGCTGAAAGACTCAGAAAAAACACTCTTAATATTACCATGAATAGGGAATAAGGGTCAACCCGTTCAAAATAAATATGATCAATAGGATGATGGCTGTATCATTTACCAGGATTACGTTGCGTTGAATAAACAAAGAAGCAAAAAGGGAATTGAATGATTATCTTTGATTTGTTTGTACGAAAGCACCTGAATTGGTGTTTTTTATGCAAATAAATATCTCTTCCCCTTGTTCTCTAAGTATTGAAAAATGCATTTGCGAAAACGATTTAGACTCAACCGTTTTTAGATAGACAAAAGAGATGAGAGAATTGAGAGTAAAAGACAGGTTAAATCAATTTAAGCATTTTGCTTCGTGCCAACATACAAGCCCCCATTATACCAACATCATCACCTAATTTTGTTGCTCGTACAATAGTGTCTTTGTTGACTAAATTAAGAGAATACTTACGAATAGCCGATCGAATAGGTAATACTAAATAATCACCCACAACCGATAAATCACCTCCTATTACAACCAACTCAGGGTTGAAGATATTAATTAATCCGGCTAAATGTTTCCCTAAATAGAATCCAACATGCTCCATCGACTCAATTGATAAAACATCGTCATGGAGTATTGCATGAACGATATCATCCATCGTTACTATGTTTTGTCTAAATTTCTCTTCAACACTGGTACTAGAACCATTTTCTATTTTATCCTTCATCATTCGATAGATAGCCTGCCCGGACGCCTCTGTTTCCAAACATCCCTTCTTCCCACAATGACAAAGTATTTCATTATCAGCAGCAGGATAATGGCCAAATTCACCTGAAAAACCAGATTTACCATAATAAAGTTGTCCGTTAAGAATCATCCCAATACCTAACCCCCAACTTACATTAATAAACAGCAAATTTTTTTCTCCATTAGTATCACACATATATTCTCCATAAGCCATTGCTCGTGAATCATTCTCAATACTGACCGTATAGCCAAGCTTTTCTTCAATAGTTTGAGCCATTGGCTTCTCATCAAAATAAAAAAAGCTATAACTATATCCTGATTCTGAATTAACACGTCCCGAAATATTTATTGCAACATTCTTAATCTTTTCTTTTGCAATAGAGACTTTATCTATAAAGGACGAAATAATGAAGCATAATTGATCAAGACATTGGGGTGTATTTTCTAAAACGAAAGGGATATTCCGTTTGGTTTTAATGACCTCACCCTTAAAGTTTGCCAAGGCAATATGAATACTAAAATGACGGATATCGACTCCGACAAAATAACAAGCTTCGGGATTCAATCCGTAAACATTGGGGCGCCTGCCGCCACTTGTTTCTTGCTTCCCATAATCTAAGACATAACCCTCATCAATCAATCTCCCAATCAGCTTGGTTATAGTAGGCACACTCATATCCATTTCTTTTGCAATATCAGAAATCGACAAGTCTCCTTTCAGAATAAGATGCTCAATAATATTTCTCAAGTAAAGAGCATTCTTATTCCCTGATTCTAATTCTGAAATAAAATTTTTTATCATATAATCAGTAGTATCAACAACAATATTTTATCTCTGCAAATTTAATATAGAAAATTGAATATTCATGGATTCTATTATTGATATCTAGACACGGAATGAACTTCTATGTTTTCATCACTTTTCTATTCCAACGTCCTAATTCCTTGGATTGGATAAGCCTTTGTTTGCAACAAATCCAGTATGATAACCTTGTTTACTCCTTTCCGTAAATAGTTCGCAGGACAGTATAGATGTTTCTGCGGCCCTATCTCCCAGTAACGTCCCAGGTTATGCCCGTTGACCCATACCAGTCCTTTCCCGTATTGACTCATATCCAGATAAGTGTCCGCTACTTTGTCTAAAGTAAAGTTTCCTTCGAAAAACACTCCATCATGAAAATTGCGCTTATTCTGCTTCAAACTGGCAATATAATTTTTGTCCATCGGCAAATTATAAACTTTCCAGTTCATCAAAGTGATTCCATTGAGCATCACTCTTTCGGTGATCCCTTTGCGGTCGATTATATAGGGGCCGTAATTGACCCGTCCCATCGCTTCTACCAGGATGTCCAGCGTTAGTGACCGTGCAGTATCTTTTGGAATTTCCACTGTCCAATGCCCCCCGTTACGGTAAATAGTGTCTATCAATTTCCCATTTAATAATATCAGCGCAAAATCATGGGGGGCTTTGATGGTCAATGCTCCAGAACGTTCTCCTACCAGTTCTGTTCTGTAATCAATCAATCCTTCCCACTGTCCATACATCTCCATCGGCTTGGGTTGTGCCGAAAATTCCGGCGAAGGTAATTGATTCCATATGCTGGTCAAAGGATGCATCGGAAATGCAGGGATTGTCATCACTGGAAGGGCTAGTGGCACTGCCGGAATCGGATAAGAGACATACTGGCTAATCAGGTTTCTTAATGCGTAATATTTTGCCGTGGGTTGTCCTTGTTCATTAACTGGCGCATCATAATCATAACTGGTAATTTGTGGCTGATAATTTGTTGCGGAGGAAGAATTTGCTCCTGCCGTGAATCCGAAATTTGTGCCGCCATGTTCCATATAGAGGCTGAAT
>JAJZHJ010000212.1 GCA_021804525.1 Bacteroidota bacterium
TGCATCACATTTTTGGAAAATCCGTTATCGGGGATCTCTTGTTTGTGTTGTTTCAAGAGTTGTTTAAGTTGTCGATCGTTCATTTTATGATGACTTTAAAGGGTATAGACTACTGCAATAGATTAGCTAACTTTGTTTTGCCTGCCGATACATACGATTTCAAGGTTCCTAAAGGGCATTCCATCACTTTTGATGCTTGCGTATGACTCAATCCTTCCATGTAGCAAAGTAAGATGGCCGTTCGTTCTTCATGTCTCAATTTAGCAAGTGCTTTGTAAAGATCAGCATTTTCCGCTGAATAATCATTCTCCACATGATAATGGCGATCTACTTCATCAAGTGACACTTGCTCCCTCCCTTTTTGCGCGCGTAGGGAGTCGTAGAAAACGTTGTAAGCAATACGAAATAACCATGTTGAGAACCCCGAAATGCCCTGAAAACTGCTCAGTTGCAGATAAGCTTTGATAAATGTCTCTTGTGACAGATCGTCGCTGAGCGATGTATCACCCATCGTCAGGTTGAGAAAAAACCTTCGGATGGGTGATTGATACTTTCGAACAAGCGGATCGAATGCATGTTTGTTCCCGAATAACGTGACTTGCATGACCCACTTGAGGTCATCAGCATTACTCATTGTTGGGTGCGTTCGATTTATTTTTCTTTTCGACAAAGTAGCTGATGCCGTAAGCTATTCCAACTAAGGACGGAATCAATCCAAACGCCCATGGGGAATTAAATCCCATCAGAATCAAGCCGCCGATCGTGATTCCTATACCGACACCGAACCAAATCATGCCTTTCAATAAGTGACTCTTTTGATCTTCATGAGGTCTTCTGAAAAAGTCTGCCGGCAAATCTCTGCCTGAT
Source organism: Bacteroidota bacterium (assembly GCA_021804525.1). Lineage (GTDB taxonomy): Bacteria > Bacteroidota > Bacteroidia > Bacteroidales > Paludibacteraceae > Microbacter. The sequence goes on from JAJZHJ010000212.1 coordinate 868, forward strand.
TCAATGGCTTTTTCGTAAAGAGTTACAAACTGTTGCTCTTTTTTGCGTTTGGTATACATCACGAAAAAGACAATCAAAATAGCCGTTAGAAAAGGCATAGAGGAAACAATCACAATGCCTACCGATCCGAGTGGAGAAGAATCTTCGGAACGAACGCCGGCTTTAATTTTCTCCAATTCAAACAATTGATCGGAAGATAGTTTGCTTTCCAGTGCAGACTGACTTTGATTTTGGCTCACTGCTTGGGTAACGGTGTCTGTGGTCTTTGGGGTGGTAACAACTTTTGCTGTTTGAACAGCGATGACACTAAATGCTATAAACATGGCAAATAGCACTAGAAATCCAATTTTTTTCATACTATAATAATTTAGAAGTGGTTTTGTTATAGGTTAGACGTGTTGGACTTAGCGTTTGGATGAGTTCAATGCATTTTTTTTTGTGATCTCAGAACATCATTCTTTCAAGTTGCTGTGAATGTTCTTTCGTATTTACCTTTTCAATTACATGGGTGATAATCCCCTGTTCATTTATGATGAATGTAGTGCGCAATATCCCCATATATTTTTTGCCATACAAGCTTTTTTCCGCCCAAACTCCGCAGGCGGTAGCAAATGTTTTTTCAGTATCGGCCAACAAGATGAAGTTCAATTGATATTTGGCCATAAATTTTTGATGTGATGTAGGGCTGTCGGGGCTGACGCCCACAATTTGGTATCCTTTTGTTGTCCATGATAAAAGGTTATCGTTGAGATTGCAAGCTTCAGCAGTGCAACCGGACGTATTGTCTTTAGGGTAAAAATAGAGAATAGTTTTTTTACCAATAAGATTTTTTGTTTCAAACGGATTCCCGTTTTGATCCTGAACTATCATATCAGGTATTCGATCTCCTACTTGTAACATAATTTTACGATTTAATGGGTTTACATGATTGTTTATCGTTCGTTTGATCAACAGTGAAATAGCCTTCTATGTCAAAGTATTGCTTTTTTTTGTCAACCTGGGCGCAAGATACAAAATACTCATGCTATTTTCCAAACAAATTAAAAATAACATGCAAAAGAGAAGGAATGAAAGTCTCTTTGCGTGAGATGATGCTTTTGTTACTTAGCACATGCCATTTATTCCATCTTCATATTTTTGGCTTTAAATGCAGCACTGAGTTGTAGCATGGCCATGCTTTTCACTTGTTCCACATTGGTAATGGTACTCCAGAAACGCACCGTCAGCCAACAGGTGTCCTGATGAACCTTAGTGAACAAAATCACTGGTTTATTTTTAGTTATCACATTGGGTAATTTGCTGACAACGTCGTTGATCGTGTCGTTTATGATGTTGGTATCCAATTCGTTGCCAGACAACGCAAAATCAACCACCACCCTTCGTTGATCGTTACTAAAAGTCCAGTTGACGATGTTTTGCGAAAGCATTATCCCGTTTGGAATCATAACTTCGGCACCGTCGGCAGTACTCAGCGTACTGGTGCGCAATCCTATCTCTTTCACTTTGCCCGCCTGCCCGTTCACTTCAATTTCATCGCCGATTTGCAGCGAGCCGTCAAAAATTAAGATAATGCCCGACACAAAGTTATTAACGATGCCTTGCAGACCCATACCGACACCAACACCTAACGCGCCAATGATGATGGTGAGTTTATCAATCGGCAATCCGGACGCGGCAATGGCTAACAGGTATCCGCCAATCAAAACCAACAATCGGGTAATGAGCAATCGCGAATGTTGTCCTTTTGTTTCTGCTGTAAGATCTTCTAATTCATTGCCTGTTTCACCAAACAAGAATGTAATAAGCCGTTGCAAAATATGAGCCATCCAAATGATCACGAAAAACAAGAGAATACTTGACATTTGGAAGGAGATGCTTCCGATCGTTCTGGTCACCGTTAGAAAATCACTGATACAATTGCTTATGTAATGATAGATTGTAAGATTCGATGCTAGCATGATGAGCCATAGCAACCCCATGATAAGAAGTAGTGGCAGTCTGATCTTGTTGGTTACCACTAGGCTTTCAAAGGGTTTGTTGGTGCCTTTTTTCAATCGACTGGATTGCAGTTGCAACAAAAACATTTCAATCACTGTTTCCATAAAAATTGGCAATGTTACAGCCTGTGTAATCGCAAAAATAGCAGCGATGCCAAAAATACCTGCTAAAGAAAAGCGTCCGAAAAGATTACTCAGGATGCCGAGACACGCCAACACTATACCTGTGATGGTTCCAAATTTAATCCATTTATAAAAAGATGTGCCTTTATCCAATTTTTGGATGAAACGAATGGCAAATACTACGATACTTCCATGTAATAACAAAAGCCATAAGCGTTGGATAAATGTTGGTTCGAGAAACAGATTGGTGACGGCAACGGCAATAAACAGTGCCATCAGCATCATCCATGCACTCCACATGGGGCGTTCCCATTTTTTATGCATAATGATGGAAACTACTAATAACAACAGTAGTGATTCAGTGGAAACATAGGTGGTTGGAGCATAGGCGTCGAAAAAAGGCATAAGACTCAACAATACCACAAAAAGTGCCATTACAGGATAAGTATTCAGGTACTGTAAATGTAAAAAAGCAAAAGTTTCATCGTGTTTTCTGAATGCTTTCAACTGTCGACGCTTCATAAATAACCATACAAACAAGAGTATGGCAAGCACAATAATCAAACTTCGTTGCCTCGAAGTCTGACTGATATAATAACCTACTGCTTTTTGCTCACTTTCTAAAACATTGACGATGAGCTTGGCGTTTTTCGTTGAAACCGTATCAGGTAATGATTTCTGCCATAAAAAGTTTGTCTCTTTTCCAAACAGTTGCTGTCCGGCCCTGTCCAATCGATTGTCCATGATGTTGAGCATGTTCGACAACGTGATAGCATTATCAGATACCTTAATTTTTAACGCATTAAGGGTGTTTATCCCATCTTTTGTTAGACTATCCATTCTTACCCATTTTCGCTCCAGACGAATCAATTTCTTATCAAAGGCTCTCCGAAGAGTGCTATCTGTGTACATTATTTGAAAAATGGAATCTGACAATGCCGTTTTCAAGTGTAATTTGGCATGATACACCGTATTGTATATTTTGTTGAGATGTGATTCAATCAAATCGTTTTCGGAATTCAGGTTGGATGTGAAACTTTGATAAAGATAGAGATTTTTGATATTCGTCCCCGAACGACGCCGTCCCATATTCTGGCGAATAAGGCTGATGTCATCCGTAATACGATCAAGGTTCCGTCCCATTCTCACCACTGCAAACCCCATTTTTGCGCTATCCATAATGTCATTCAACTTGTCATTCACGCGATCGATACTCATCATGTAATCGCTCATAGTAAGCGTATCGACAGCTGCCATCATTTTTAGGCGTAGAGAACGCTCTAAATTTTCGG
>JAJZHJ010000213.1 GCA_021804525.1 Bacteroidota bacterium
CATCTCACGAAACAAAGAGTCCGTTTTTTCTTTCACAACACCGGTGGTCTGAGCATGCACCTGAGAGATCAACGTAATAAAAAGATGTTTTGACATTTCATCGTTGATCAGTTTTCGGAGGGTTTTAATTGCTGCTTCATGTCCCTCTTCAGAATAAGAATCATCATTATAGACAAACGAGAAGAAAAGAGGAACAATTTTATCAATATACTGTTTTTCAATCTTTTCTGCTTCATTTTCACGATTGACATAGAACAAAACCAAAAACAAAATTACAACTAACGTAACAATAAACAAACCAATCAAATAATCGACAATAGGCAACCATTTTGGGAAATGAACCATAGTGGTTTGAAAAAATGGATTGACAAAGACAAAGTCTCCTATGAAAATACGTGGATGAACATACCAATAGCCACCTAAGACAATCAATAAGACAAGAATTCCATAAAAAGTTCGCCTTACCCATACTACCAAATAATGCAGAAACCATACCATGATTTGTCTTTTTTTTGTGACTCTTCAGAAAAAAATAAAGGCCATCTTGGCAACACTAAAATTATTTTAGATGAATTTTATATCCAGCTTCCAATGTGTATCGGTTGCGAAATTGATTGAGACTATATTCTTCTCTTGTATATCCCAAACCAATGTGAAATTCTGAAACCCGATTAATGAATATGTTTTTTGCTAACTCAATTTTATACGCATTCAACTGATTAAATCCGTTGGTTTGTGAAGTGGCATAAATGTCGTCGGGAGAATTACCGAACCCGGCTTCCACACTCCAATAATCGAACTGATTTTTCTCATACAATCTATAATCACCAATAAATGACAACGATTTCATCCCTTTTTTAATCACATAATATGGCCTCAATGAAAACCAGCTTTTGCCGACATATTTTCCTACATGAGCAGTCACAATAAACAGTTTCGATATCGGATATTGCATATAACGACCACCAAGCGACACCTCAAAACCATGATTAAAGGACAAGTAATATTCATATCCGATGCGGTTACGCGAGAAAAGCGAAGCATTGAAGCCATATCCATAATTAAAATACATGTATTGTTTTTTAGATACGTGAAGATAAAAATCCGACTCCAATTGCAAATCATTCATGCCAAAACGATGAGCAAAATTTGAATGCACCACCAACGTGTTTTCTCCCAATTTAGTTGAATAATCCAAAGACGCTAAATGCTGTGGAGTAAAATGGGCAAACCAATCCAACGTATAGTAGGCTGATAGAATATTTGTATTGCGTTTTATATATAAATCTGTTATCAGGCCGTCGAGAGTAGAATCGCTGATATAGAATTTATTTTCAGGTTGTTCTGTCAACTGAATGGCTTGATTATACTCTTTTAAATCGGAGTATGCAATAAGCCTTTTATGCAGCACATCTTCCCTGTTTGGGTAACCATGCCTTACAGCTTCGTCACACATTTTCAACAACGCTTGATATTGGTGAGAACGAAGTAAAACATTCATCCATGATTCATATAAATCTGCATGTTCATAACGCATGTCTTGCGCCTTTTGTAAGAAGAGTAAAGCCGAATCATTTTTATCTTGCCAAGAATAAACATTAGCAATAAAGACAAGGATATCACCTCTTTTCGGATCTGCTTTTAACGCCACATTGGCAGTACGAATAGCATCCACATAGTGATGTTGTTTAGCGTATGTGTCAGCAACTTCAAAAATAGAATCCACTTTTACTTGTGCAAAAACAGTTGCACAAAAGGAAAAGAAATAAAAAAACCAAATAAGACGAATGGAAAACTTCTTCATAACGTTGCGGAAATTATTGGTGAGAGTAAAGAATCTATTTCTGAGACAATAGCATAAGGATCGAAAGGCCTGCAAACGATTCGGTTGGCTCCCATCTCTTTTACCTTATAAATATATGCTTCATTTACTATTTCCGGGAAAAACCATACAGGCGCAATAAGCTTTTTTTTCATTCTCAAATATCGAGTCACCTCGATGCCTGACAGCGTCGATATTTTACCATCAATAAGAATCAAAACAATTATCGAACCATCTACTTGATTGTCTATATCTTGATATGTTTCACAAGTTTTAATAACCACATTATTCAAACGAATACATAACAATGAGCTGAGTAAATGAGAAAATACAATATCATCGGTAATAATAACAATTACTCTTTCCATATCAACATGCTGTTTGAAAACAAATACCAGCTGACAAATTCACATTATGCAGGAGAATTCAACTCAACAAAGATATGTAGAGTTGGCACAAATTATTGCTTTTAGTCAATAATTTTTCATCTTGTTTCAACAGAATACTGAATACAAAATCGTTTTCCTCTGTTATTTAAAAACATAATTACTGCTTGTTTTCTGAAAACTTCAAGAGATTTTTTGTCTATGACTTATAATTTGGGAAAATATGATTTATGCCTAAATTAATCATGACTTAAGCCATAAAACCACAGGACTTAATCGTAAAAATAGTACAACTTAAGCCTAATTATTTTATACTTATATTATAACAAGAATAATTCTGTATATTTGCAGAGACTTTTCAGGGAAAATTTTTAAATCTACTATTGTATGGCTATTAAATACCGAGTAAAAACAAAACCCGACAATATCGGAAAGCGAGAAAATCCTAAATATTATGCTGTTCCGGTACGTTCAGGCATCGTCGATTTGCGTCGAATTGCCGAAGATCTCTCAGACAGGTCGACTCTTGCGGTAAGTGATGTATATGCTACCATCATTGGCGTTTCATCGCTCATTGAGCAATATTTAGAACAAGGATATTCCGTAAAAATGGATGGATTGGGTATCTTCTCTTTATCAATAAGTAGTAAAGGATTCGATCAAGCAGAGGAATGCACATCGACACATGTCGAAGCACGCAAAATCTGTTTCCGAGCCGATACACGGCTGAAAAAAAATCTGAAATTAGTGCAATTTGTGCGCGACAAAGAGCAAAAATAACAGACTAAATTCATTTTTAGCATGAGACTAAAAGACAAAGATCATGCTTTGTCGACATATCGCAGTGATGGAAAAATCAAATTCAGTCGCTATATTTGTCGGGTGCAAATTAAAGCCTTATATATGACAAAAAAAGATTCAAGCTATGAGTCATACAGTAAAAATGAGCAAGTTGCACATGGGATTCATATACACATGATGTAAAAACACAAAACCACTTCACATGAAACAGAAAATAAGTGTTTTATTGCTTGCCTGCATGTTTGGGATAGCCGCCACTGCCCAGCAAAACATATCGACAAAAGATACGCTGAGTAACGCACATGGATTTATCGTAAAAATAGGTGATATGGCACCGGCATTTACCATGACATTGACCGATGGACGGACGGTTCCTCTTTGGTCGTTGCGAGGAAAAGTGGTTATGCTACAATTTACAGCCAGTTGGTGCGGCGTATGTCGCAAAGAAATGCCCTTTATTGAACGTGATATTTGGCAGAAATACAAAAACAATCCTAACTTTGCTTTGTTCGCTGTTGATCAAAATGAACCGTTGAAAGTGGCAAAGTATTTTATTTTGTCTACAGGCATCACTTACCCGATGTCATTGGATCCAGGTGCTGAACATTTTAAGTTGTACGCCCACACAGAGGCTGGTGTCACACGTAACGTCTTGATCGACAAAAATGGTCAAATCGTGTTTTTGACTCGCCTTTATAATCCACAGGAATTTCACGCGCTTACTACTAAGATTGCCGAACTTCTCCAGTGACGATGGTCAATCGAAAATGTATAATTTGGAAGGCGATGTGCGTTCGAGGGTAACCAATTCCACATCGCGTCCAACAACGATGCCTTGTTCGGCCAACAAATCACTCACTGTGCAATAAGCCAATTCGGGGAGATTGTTTGAATGACTTAAATGACAAAGGTAGATGTACTTCAAATTGGACTTCATGCAATCAGCCAAAAACTTTCCTGCATCGCTGTTGCTGAGATGCCCTTTGTTGCTTCGGATACGGGCCTTTAGCATAGCCGGATAAGAGCCGGTTTCCAACATTTCTTCGTCGTAATTGGCTTCAATGACTAAATAATCGGCTTGAGAAATGTGATGCGCGGCATTGTCACAAACATAACCTAAATCGGTAAGCAGGGTAAATTTTTTGCCTTGGTATTCAATGGTATAGCCCACATTATCCGTACCATCGTGCGACACTTCAAAAGCAGTGATTATCCACTCTTTGACATGCACAGGAACATTTTTTTGAAGAATCTGCCTCTCAGGA
>JAJZHJ010000214.1 GCA_021804525.1 Bacteroidota bacterium
GTTCCATCTAGGAGACGCTACCAACGCACAAACCATCGATTTTAATGACAACTCGTGGCGAAAATTAGATCTTCCACATGACTGGAGTATTGAATTGCCTTTTGATGAAAAAAGTCCTGCAGGGTATGGAGGCGGTTATCTGGATGGTGGACTGGGGTGGTATCGCAAAACATTCACTTTAGACAAGAAATTAGAAGGCAAAAAAGTTTTTATCGATTTTGACGGCATTTATCGAGACAGCAAAGTATGGATTAACAATCACTATTTGGGATTCCGTCCTAATGGATACATTTCATTTCGATATGACCTAACGCCTTACCTGCATTGGAATAAACCCAATGTAATTGCCGTAAGAGTTGATAATTCAAAACAACCTAACTCCCGATGGTATTCCGGTTCGGGTATCTATCGTAATGTCCGTTTAGTTTTCACCAATCCGGATCGTTTTACGCAATGGGGTATATACGTAACAACACCTGATGTAAACGAAGAAAAAGCCACCCTTGATATTCAGTTTCAAACAGCGGTTAAAGCCACAAAAGAACCGGTAATCATTCATTCGCAACTATATGATGCCAGCGGAAAATTAGTAGCAAAGTCATCCCGTGTCACCGTGAAAGACACCATTTCATCAACAACAATGGAAGTGGTTGGGCCGCATCTTTGGTCAACAACCGATCCTTATCTTTACACGCTAGTATCGCAACTTTACGTTGGCAACCAATTGGAAGATCAATTGAGCACGAACGTCGGTATTCGTTATTTCAATTTCGATAAAGACAAAGGATTTTCTCTGAACGGAAAGCCAATGAAAATTCTCGGTGTGTGCGATCACCACGACTTAGGCTGCTTGGGTAGTGCTGTCAACAAACGCGCCATCGAGCGTCAATTGGAGATATTAAAAAACATGGGCTGTAATGCTATCCGCACATCGCACAATCCACCTGCTCCCGAACTGCTTGATCTGGCCGACCGTATGGGCTTTATCATTATGGATGAAGCATTCGATATGTGGGAAATTCCTAAGACGAAGTATGACTATTCACAATATTTCGACAAATGGCATAAACGCGATTTAAGCGACCAAATTCGCCGCGACCGGAATCATCCGAGCGTCATTATATGGAGTGTAGGAAACGAAATTCCTGAACAGTATTCACATAAAAGCGACTCTACACATCGGGGAGCAACCATCATGAAGGATTTATGCTCCATCGTACGCGGTTTGGATACCACGCGACCCATTGTAACAGCTAACAATGATCCCGATCCGAAAAATCCGCTTATCAACTGTGGAGCAACAGACCTGATCGGCATCAACTATCACCTCGACAACCTACTCTCATTCCCGAAAGTATTCCCGAATGACAAGTTGATTGCCACCGAATCCGTATCCGCATTAGAAACACGTGGTTGGTATCAAATGCCTTCCGATTCTATTTCGCGTGTGCCTAAAGAATGGAATATCCCTTACAACACACCAACGCATTTTTGCTCGGCTTATGACAATTGTTCAGCGCCTTGGGGATCGACACATGAAGAAACATGGAAAGTAGTAAAAGCACATCCTTATATTTCGGGAATGTTTATCTGGACAGGTTTTGATTACATCGGTGAACCAACTCCTTACACGTGGCCATCTCGCAGCTCCTATTTCGGTATCATCGATTTGGCAGGCTTCCCGAAAGATATATATTACATGTATCAAAGCGAATGGACAAACAAGACGGTACTCCATATTTTCCCTCATTGGAACTGGAAGCCAGGTCAATTGGTTGACATCTGGGCATATTACAACCATGCCGACGCAGTGGAACTTTTCCTCAATGGCAAATCGCTGGGAAAACAACACAAGGTAGGCGACCAATTGCACGTAATGTGGAGAGTTCCTTTTGAACCTGGGACATTGCGCGCAGTCTCGTACAAGAACGGGAAACAAGTGATGGTAACTGAAGAAAAGACAGCTGGCCCCGCTGCGCGCATGGTACTTTCGGCAGATCGTAGTAAAATAAATGCCGACAACAGCGACCTATCTTTTGTTACGGTAAAAATTGTGGATAAAGACGGAACGTTAGTGCCAACGGCCAGCAACTTAGTCAATTTCTCCATCACGGGGCCTGGCAAAATTGTGGGTGTTGACAACGGAAGCGAGATCGATCACAACCCGTTCAAAGCAAACTATCGTAATGCTTTCTTTGGAAAATGCTTAGTTGTTATTCAATCGACACACAAACCCGGTATTATTCATTTAACAGCATCCTCCAATGAATTACCAAACAGCAACATCGATATTGTAACCAAATAATTCAGGCAAGATGGCAGAGTCGTAGCAATACGACTCTGCTTCTTTTTCATTCCCATCTCCATGAAACATACACCTATTTTTTCTTCTCATTTTCAAAACAGCGTACGGGTTGCCGTGCTTTTCTTTATTGCGTTAACTGCAACATGCTCATACGCTCAAACCACACCAAGCCTATTGCCTCTGATTCAAAATCCAGACAGTCGGCATTGTCAAACCCTCGATGGGCGCTGGAGCTACATTCTTGACCCGATGAACAATGGTGTTTCCAAAAATGGGTACTTCAAAGAACCGACGGTCGATAACAAAACCACCTTCAAAGAATACGATTTCTCCACTTCGCCCATGCTTAATGTCCCGGGAGACTGGAACACGCAAAAGGCAGAATTAATGAATTATGAAGGAAGTATGTGGTTGAAGAAAGCCTTTCTATTTCATCCGCAACCTGACAAACGTTATTTCATCTATTTTGGAGCGGTGAATTATCACGCCGTTGTCTATGTGAATGGTATAAAGGTAGGTGAACATATTGGAGGCTTCACCCCTTTTAATGTGGATGTGACATCCCAACTCAAAGAAGGCGACAACAGTCTCATCGTTTGGGTAAATGACACACGAGAAGCAGACGGCGTTCCAACGTTGAAATATGACTGGTTCAATTATGGTGGTATCACGCGGAAGGTGCGGTTGATCACAGAGCCTGCGACGTTCATCCAAACTTACAAAGTACAACTCCAAAAAGGGAGCTTACGTCAGATTGCAGGCTATGTAAAAATAGACGGAGCATCAGCCTCTCAATCGGTGACACTCACCATTCCTGAACTAAAAATTAAACAAACTGTCACAACGAATAATGAAGGATATGCCACTATCAACACTGAGCTTCCTGCAAAAAACGTAACGCTTTGGTCGCCTGACACTCCAAAACTATACACTGTCACACTCTCCACGCTCACAGACACAGTAACTGACAAGATAGGCTTTCGCAGCATCGAAACACGTGGTCACGACATTTTACTCAACGGGAAACCGATTTTCTTAAAAGGAATCAGCATACACGATGAAGCCGCCTACAGAAACGGACGCATCTTCTCCGCATCCGAAAGCAGGACGCTACTCACGTGGGCAAAAGAGTTAGGCTGCAATTATGTGCGATTGGCACACTATCCGCACAACGAAGCAATGGTGCGCACAGCAGAAAAAATGGGTATTCTGGTTTGGGAAGAAGTACCCAATTATTGGGATATTCAATGGAACAATCCCACCACGTATGCCAACTCGCTGAACCAACTAAGTGAAATGATATCGCGTGATCAAAATCGCGCCAATGTCATTATCTGGTCAATGGCCAATGAGACACCGCAAACAGAAGCCCGTAATGCGTTCTTGACCAAATTAGTCAATTACACACGCGCTCAAGACGACACCCGCTTGATCAGTATGGCGATGTTGCGTGGCGATAAATCGCACAACATCCTTTCAGTCAACGATAGCATGATGAGCAAAGTTGACGTGGTCAGTTTCAATGAATATGTAGGATGGTATGAAGGCGACAATAGCCGCATTGATCAGGTCAGCTGGCAGATTGATGTGAACAAACCACTTATCATTAGTGAACTTGGAGCAGGAGCGGTTGCCGGATTGCATGGCGACGCTTCAGAACGCTGGACAGAAGAATATCAGGCTGAATTCTATCGCAAAACATTGAAAATGATTGACGAGCGCATGCCAAAAATCGCCGGTATGACGCCATGGATACTGAAAGATTTCCGTTCACCATTGCGCGAATTACCACGTATTCAGGATGGATTTAACCGAAAAGGACTTATTTCAGATCAAGGGCAGAAGAAAGAAGCATTCTACGTGTTGCAAGCCTGGTACAAAAACAAATAATCATTTCTGGCTTATTTCCGTGAATCAGCAGAATGCAAAAAACATATCTTTTTATCAAAATCAAAAAAGAATGC
>JAJZHJ010000215.1 GCA_021804525.1 Bacteroidota bacterium
ATGAAATACACAGCTAAAAATAGAAAAAGTTGATTCAAACGTTGTATCAAGAAAGGCTTCACTTTACGGGTGAAGCCTTTCCTGATTTCAGTTTGTTTTAACGCTTGTAGAAGAAGGTGCTGATCGCTGTTTATGTTTTTCGGCTTCAAAGCAATGTCGGCAAATAGGTTCATATTCATCTTTTTCACCAAGAAGCACCTGTTTTTCATCAGCCACCAACCGATGAGAAATGTAAGCCGGATTGCCGCAACGCATACAAATGGCATGTTCTTTTGTCACATCGTCGGCAATAGCCATCAAAGCAGGCATAGGGCCAAAAGGAATACCACGAAAATCCATGTCAAGACCTGCTACGATGACACGCAGACCCATGTTTGCTAACCGATTGCACACATCCACAATGCCATCGTCGAAAAATTGAGCTTCATCAATACCCACCACATCCACATCGCCCACCATCAGAAGAATATTCTGCGACGAATCCACCGGTGTTGAGACGATGGAATGATGATCGTGCGACACCACTTCCATTTCCGAAAAACGCGTGTCAATGGCAGGTTTGAAAATTTCAACACGTTGTTTGGCAAACTCTGCACGACGAAGACGCCGAATGAGTTCTTCGGTCTTACCCGAAAACATCGAGCCACAAATTACCTCCACACTTCCTTTTTTCCCGGTAGAATTAAAAATCGATTCAAAATAGATCATGGTGCCGTTTTTTTGTATCTTTACCCAAGATTTGCAAAGATAAAAGTTGTGTTTCATTTTGCCACCAACCAACGGAAAAACTTATGAACAAAACGATTTTATTTACGTTAATAGAAAAGGAAATCAACGAGTTAGAAACACTCGTAAAAGGAATGAAAGAAATAAACACTCTATCGCCCACCCTACTCTCATTGGCTAAAAGCAAGGCGACAGCCATTCTGGAAGATTTTGATCAGATAACCCATCTCACCGTAACTGAACAACTTGAAACTTTTGAAGCACCACAACATAAGACCGAAAAAGTTGAACTCATTGCTCCTGCAGTAGAAACAAAGCATGAAGTACCAGAAATACCACCACATGTTGATCAAATAAATCACGTACACATTCCACGTGTAACAGAAGAACATCATGAGACATCAATTGGTCAGCCGTCTGCACCACAAAAAACGATAGAAGACAAAGAAATCACAAAACATGTGCCCTCGTCATTGGCAGAAACACTCAACACTGCCAAACAATCGCTCAATGAAGCCATTGCGCTACAAGCAGAAGCTTCATTGGCTGAAACAATACAAAACAGCAAAGTGGACGACTTGCGTCAGGCCCTGAGTTTAGCCGATCGATTTCGTTTTCAGCGTGAATTGTTTGGAGGCAATGGAGAAAAATTCAATACAACCCTGTCACAACTCAATGCCAGCAAAAACAAGGAAGAGGCTATGGCACTTCTCAAACCACTCGGTTGGGATGAGAACGATCCACGTGTGGCGGATTTCGTTCGTATAGTGTTACGAAAATTTAGTGAAAACTGACAACAAACATTCTTTATGGGCAAACTCTATCTCATTCCTACACCAATCGGGAATTTAGAAGACATTACTTTGCGCGCCATCCGGCTACTGAAAGAAGTCGATCTCATTCTGGCCGAGGACACTCGCACAACCGGCTTCTTATTGAATCATTTTCAAATAGAAACCCGCATGATGCCGCATCATAAATTCAACGAGCATAAAACGGTGACTTCATTGGTAGATCGAATAGCTCAAGGTGAAACAATGGCCTTAGTCTCCGATGCAGGTACACCGGCAATCTCCGATCCCGGCTTTCTATTAGTACGAGCTTGTGTGGCACAAGAAGTCGAAGTTGAATGCCTCCCGGGAGCAACTGCTTTTGTACCGGCATTGGTTAATTCGGGATTACCCAATGATCGTTTTTGTTTCGAGGGATTTTTACCCCAAAAAAAAGGACGCCAAACCCGTTTGAAAGAGTTATCGGATGAGTGGAGAACCATGGTGTTTTATGAATCCCCTTTCCGTTTGGTTAAAACGTTACAACAGCTTAGTGAATATTTTGGCAGTGATCGAAAAGCAACCGTTTCGAGAGAATTAACTAAAATATATGAAGAAACCGTACGTGGCACACTAAGCGAACTCATCGTCCACTTCACCGAGAAAACACCCAAAGGCGAAATTGTGCTAATTGTTGCAGGGAAAGACAGTTAATCCTCATTTTTGTACTATCTTTGCACACAGAAATTCTAATTGATTTTCAAACACCAATCAACTCATTCTCAATACTCACAGCTATGAAACAATTCCTTTTTATCCTCAGCGTGGCGTTTTTCGCATCGTGTAGTCACCAAACTTCGGATGTAAAGAAACTACAACAAGAAAACGATTCTTTGTTACAAGCCAAATCGCACTTAGAAAACGAAACTAACGATTACCTCACTTCGATGAATGAGATTGAAGACAATTTCAGCAAAATCAAAGAAATGGAGAATTATATTCAAGTGAATAAGTCGAGCGAAAACACACCGGACATTCGCACGAAAATCAATGACGACGTCATTCAAATCAGTGAAATATTGAAAGCCAACAAAGAAAAATTAGCTATTCTAAATCATAAACTCAGCAGAAGCAACCTGCGTATTGCCGCTTTGGAACAAACCGTAGCCCGTCTAAATACGACATTAAACGAAAAGATTCAATTGATTCAATCGTTATCTGACGAATTGAAAATAAAAGATGCCACCATTACCGAGTTGAGCAAAAATGTGGACACCTTGCATCAGACCGTCAACACGTTGAGCGCACAAAAACAGCAACAACAAAATGAACTTGCTGCTCAAGACGCTAAATTACATACAGCTTGGTATGTTTTTGGCACTGCCAAAGAGTTGAAAGCTCAAAAAATCATTACCAGCGGCGGGTTGTTCTCATCCGAAAAGGTTTTGCAGAAAGATTTCAACAAACAATATTTTGTGAAAATCGACATCCGTCAGGTAAAAACGATTCCGTTGTACTCTAAGAAAGTGAAGATTTTGACCACCCATCCTCAGGGATCTTATACACTTGATAAAAAAGATGGCAACTACGTATTGACTATTAAGGATTACAATGAATTTTGGAGCGTTTCCCGTTATTTAGTTATTCAGGTGGATTAAACTATTTGACAAAAAACAGATCAAAGATGTAGAAAGAGTTCTAGCAATACACCTCTAAAAACATTTGTATGAAAACTGTTAGTTCAAACACTACAATCGGTAAAATGTCTATACAAAAGCAAGCTGTTTATATCGGCATACTTTGTTTGTTTTTCTTATTTTCGGGAACAATGCCTATTCAGGCACAACGTGGAGAAGGCAATCGTCATCCCAGAGAAGAAAAGGCTCGCAATCAAAATGAGAAAGCGATGCGCAAAGAGAATAAACAAGAAATGAAATTAGAACGACGAGACGAGAGACGAGGCCCATTGAAGGAGCGTCCTTACAATCGTCCCGACAATCGACAAATAAACAACTCTTACACATCACGCGAGAACGTCACGGTCAACAATCACTTTGATAATCGTTCTCCCCGTAATTGGCCGGCACGCGGAACAACCATTAACGTTTTGCCTTCGGGTAGTGTTTTCAGGATTCATGCAGGCGTACGCATAGCTTTCAACAATGGCATATTCTATCGTCCTTATAGCAACCATTTTGTTGTATGTGCACCCCCAATTGGCTTTAGAATCAATTTTCTACCTGTTGGGTTCATCACATTCTCTATGTTTAACACTCCATATTACTATTACGCAGGTGCGTATTATCAACGTTATGGCGGGGAGTATGTAGTAGTGCAACCGCCGTTAGGTGCTTTAGTACAGAGCATTCCAGATGGAGGTCAACAATTAGTTATCGATGGTAACACGTATTATATTGTAGATGGAGTACAATACCAAGCCGTTATTTATAATGGAAACATTTGGTACAAAGTCATCAAAATAAATGGAGAATGAGTAATCTCATTCAGTTTTAATCGACCAACAGCAGGAAAGAAGGTGAAAGCTTTTTTCCTGCTTTCGTTTTCTATGCGTATCCGGTTATATCATTTTGCAAGGACCACGCCATCAGCTTCGTTTTTTGTTGTAACTTTGCCACCTCAAATCCATTCCACACGCTGATCTCCAAAATTAATTGGTAAACAATAGTTTACAACATACTATGAGATAATAATGAACAAAGAAAAACTAAAAGGCCATATCGCCATGTTTTTCACTGCCACCATTTTTG
>JAJZHJ010000216.1 GCA_021804525.1 Bacteroidota bacterium
TAGCAAAACTGTTTTGCCGGATCCACTTTTACCAATAATCATGTTGGTTTTGCCTGGCATGAATGTGGCTGTGATGTGCTTCAGCACATGATTTTCTTCAAATGTCTTGTTTAAATCAATGACTTCAATCATGAAATGGACATAAAATAATGTCGGACAAGGACGATAATATTTATACGGCTTTTCCGTAAAACCGAGAGAAATTATGCGATATTGATTTTATAAAATCAATATCGCATAAAAATTATTTGTCACATAGTTCGCCACAAAGGAACATGAAACGAGTCCCATCTTGCGGGACGAGTTCCATACGACATTTAAAAAATATTCACGTATGAAACGAGCATGTAAATTATTTACATTCAAGAGTATGATAATGTTTTTATGCGAGTTCCATACGTCCTTAAACAAAAAAATTATTATCGTATGAAAGTTTGCTTGTCTCAAGTGTCTTTAAGTGCAAAACCCAAACAAAATCATATAAATTTTAGAAAGTGCGTGATGATTTATACCCTGATAAGCACTTCGCGAAAAATTTCGCTAACAGTAGGATGTGGAAAAATAGTTTTTGCCCACTGCTGAGCTGTCATCTTGTTGTCGATTGCCATAGCTGCTGATCCGATGATTTCCGTTGCCATATTACCAATGATGTGAACTCCCAAAATTTCATCGTTATCACCAATAATGAGTTTGCAAAGGCCTGAAAATCCTCCATTTTCAATTTCAAAACGACCAGCATAAGTCATTGGAAGTTTTACAATACGGTGTGGCATCCAAGCCATTTTCAAGGCATCTTCTGTCAAACCAACAGTCGCAATTTCAGGGTTGGAATAAATACATCCTGGAATGGATTGAAAATTCATCTGGTCGTCGATCCCTTTGAGTGTATTCGCGACCACATCAGCTTCACGATAGGCAGCATGTGCTAATTTAGAAAATCCAGTCACATCGCCCGCTGCGTAAATATTAGGCTCAGAGGTTTGCATCTGACGATTGACACGTATTCCTTTTCTATATGATTCAATATCAAATAGTTCTAATCCAAATCCTTCTAAATTCGGAGTGCGACCAACAGAAACTAATATTTTGTCTCCTGTTAAGCTTTTTGCCTCTTCATCTTGAATAAAAATAACCGTGTTTTCCTCTATACGTGTCACTTGTGCACTCATATAAAATGAAATGCCACGTTTTTCATATTCTTTGCGTAACGTACCGCTCAATTCGCGATCTGTTCCGTCTAAAATAGTGTCTTTCAATTCAATTATACTCACCTGAGTTCCTAAACTGTGAAAATAGTCAGCAAATTCAATGCCAATGTATCCACCACCTATGATGATTAATTCTTTAGGTGTTTCCGTTAAATTTAGTAGATCACGATGTGTGACTACATATGGTGAATCAATACCCGGAATGGGCGGTATAAGTTCTCTCGCTCCTGTAGCAATTAACAAATTGTTGATTTCATGAATTGATTCATTGCATGCAACGTGGAATAGTTCACCTTGTTTGCCTTTTATGATTGCATGTCCTTGTACTATTTGTATGAGGTCACTTTTTAGCTGTGCTCTCACTCCTGCTTGCATTTTGTGAACGATATGATTCTTTCGTTGAATTATTTTTTCTAAATCATGAGAAGGCTCTGCGTTTGCCAGTATGCCATATTTACCAGCGTCATGAATCATATTTAATACATGAGCGCTTTGGAGAAGTACTTTTGTGGGAATACATCCCTCATTTAAACAAACACCTCCAATTTCTCCTTCTTCAAAAAGGATGACTTTTAACCCGTGTTCAGCAGCACGTTCAGCGGCAGTGTAACCTGCGGGACCTCCTCCGATAATTCCTAAATCAAACATAATTTTATTACTTTAAGCGGTTTAGCCTTAAGCGTATCAACATCACAATAAATCAGTACTCTTATGCTTTGAACTATATATTCTACTTTAGTCGACAAAAATACGATAAATATTTTGTTTTTGTATCTCATCGACAATTTTTTATTTGTGAAATAAAATAGGCTAAGCATTTGCAAGTGAAAAATTTAAATATTATCTTTGTATGTGTGTGAGTGTTCCGTTGCAATTAAATTACGATGTTTTATGTATTTTAATACTTAACTACAAATTTAGAAAGCATGAAAATCTCATGGAAAAAGAAAGGGTTGATGTGGAAAGTAGTGTTTAAATCTGACGCTATTGATCCGTCTGGTATGAGTATTGTCGGTAATTTCAACAATTGGGAAATAAAAAATGCGAACACATTTTCAAACGGGACTAAAGAATTGACTCTCATGGTACCGATAACATTCAATGATTTGTCATTCAAATTTTATGACAGCGTTTACGATTGTTGGTGTGAAGTGTATGATAATGGAGAACTCTATGCGGGGTTAGAACCTTATTTTGTGCGTAATGAAGTTGGGACTACCAATATTATTATTCCTTTACTGGTAAAGGCAATTCCTCAAAAAACAGTACGCAAGAAAATTACTCCCGATGATAAAGAAGCTTCAAAGACTCATGCCAGAGCACAAGGAAAGGAAAAGACTTCGGAAAAGTGAAATGCCCATCGCGTTATAATTTTAGATTTGTGAGCTATATGAATAATAGTTATTCGCAGTCAATCAGGGAATTAAAATAGAAAAAATTCTTTTTTATGAAAAAATCACTCCAAAGGTCTTCATTAACGACGTTTACCCTTTGATTAAATGTGTAATTCCTAGTATGGCAATTTGCAATCCAACGCAAAAGATTAAAAAGGCGCTTAAACGATTGACGATCTTCTCGCTGTGTGAACCCATGTAATTGATAAAACGATTGGCGTTTATATAAAAGATATAAATCAAAACACAAATGCCAATGATGGACAGTAAAAGCCCTCCTGTATTGGCTAAATAATTGGGAAGGGTTTTGGCTTCGCTATTAGCGCTCAATGTAAAGAGTACAGCAATGGTACCTGCTCCGGTAGTCATAGGGAACGTGATGGGATAAAACAATTTTTCTTGGATGCTAATCATGTGAGAACTTTCAGCTTTACTTGACGCTATTTCTTCATTTTGTTTGGGCTTATCGGTGGAAAGAAATTCCCATCCGATTTTACAAATCATGATGCCACCTGCTAATTGAATTACCGGCACCGACAACCCAAAGAGTTCCAGTACCCAATGCCCGCCAATCAGTGTTATAGCACTCACGCAAAAAGAATAAAAGACAATTTTCTTGACTACTTTTTTTCTTTCTTTGCGTGACAAATTAGAAAAATAGGGATTCAAAATAAAGGCGTTTCCGATAGGATTTACAACTGGAAACAAAGCTACAAATCCGATGAAAACTAGATGGATAAACGAATAAAAATAGTCATACATAAGCAATCAAGTAAGTAGTGGTAAATAAAAATAGATGATAACTTTCATCTTAGTCTTACTTCCGTTAATCAATGTTTAATATGGTATCTTTAGGTGCTTCTTGCGGATTTGATGGTTCGAGTATTATCATGATTTTTCGGAGCAATTCATCATGGTTTTCGAGGTGCATCAAGATGGCTTCAATCTCCATTTCTGACTTTTTATTGATTTCGAAATCCGATTGAGCGCGTAATTCCGCATGATCCGATTGAAGATTTTGTCCTACCATAATCAAAGGCATGAGGAAGATTTGAATCATATTGGAAATGAAAAGCCAAAGAACAAATGCAGGATAAGGGTCAAAACGCATCGACTTTGGTGCTAACGTGTTCCAACTTAGCCAACTTGTTGTCCATACAAAAATGATTAGAAAAAATCCCATGCTTCCTACCTTGTTTGTGATCCATAAAGCGACTCTTTTTAGTGGAGTCAGTTGTTCATTGTGTTTATCATTGACATTGAAAATGGGATGTACCTTTTTTTTTAGTTCCTCAAGCGAAACAGGATGATGTTTCATGTGAAATTATTTGATTTGTTACATTTGAGATACGAAGAATCTTTAATCATTTTGTATATGGATAAATATTTGTTTTTGTTTGCTTTATGGCTGTGAAAACGGGTAATAACATAAACTTTATTCATCGGTTGTGAGAAGAAGTTTTAGTGATTCAACCTAACAAATGCAAAGATACAAACTGGATTGATTTTTCCAATTTTTCCCTCACATATTTGATGGAATGCATCTTGATACAAGGCGCCGATTTTCCGATATATCAATTTAAACATTGTTGTTCGGTAACCCCCAAATAAAAAGAAGTAAAAACCGAAAGAATTGCCTCTAATGAATTAATGGTTTA